>CALLVY010000355.1 GCA_938015925.1 uncultured Saprospiraceae bacterium | reverse complement strand
TCAGCACAGAGGTAGGAAATACCTTGGTCTTTTCTTACACCGGCTATGCTATTCAAGAAATTATTGTAGAAGAAGGACAAACGACCCTCGATGTGTCTTTGGCTCCGGCGACGGAATTGCTGGATGAAGTCGTCGTCATTGGATATGGTGCGGTGGTGAAAAAAGATTTGGCGGGAGTGGTAACGAAAGTAGGAGAGGAAGATTTTAACAAAGGAGTCATTGCTTCGCCGGATAAGTTGTTGGTGGGGAAAGTGGCAGGTTTGCAGATTTTCTCTAATGGAGAACCTGGTGGTGGAAGTAAGTTGAGATTGCGTGGAGGAACGGGATTGACTTCTGAAGGTAGTCAACCTTTGATTGTTGTGGATGGAGTGCCTTTAGATAATAAGAGTTTTGTGTCAGGTCGAAATCCACTAAACTTTATTAATGCAGCCGATGTAGCAGACATCACCGTTTTGAAAGATGCTTCTGCTGCGGCGATTTATGGTTCTAGAGGAGCCAATGGGGTGATCATTGTCACTACCAAAACTGGAAAAGCTGGAAAACTAAAAATCAATTATTCAGGCTACTATTCTATTTCCAGTTTTTTACAAGAAGCCAATGTTTTTGATGCTGCTCAATACCGAGATGCGATCAATGCAAAGGCGCCACAAAAAATCACTGCGCTGGGCGATTCTAATACCAATTGGGTAGATGAAGTGACTCAAAATGCCGCTGGTTTTCAGCATAATATTTCTATGTCAGGTGGTTCTAAAAAAACAAACTATTACCTTTCCTTAAACCATTTGGCAAATGATGGTGTCTTAAAAACCTCTCGGAATCAAAGTTCTAATGCCGCTTTGAATCTTGGAACCAAGCTTTTAAAAGACAATCTCATTATTAACCTACAATCTAAGGTAGGATTAATCAAAGATCAATTTGCACCAAATGTAATGGGTGCTGCTTTGACTTTCGATCCAACCCAACCGGTACTCGATGCCGATAGTGAATTTGGAGGATATTTTCAATGGCCTAATATTTTGGCGGTAAAAAATCCAGTTGCTACCTTGATGCAAACCGATGAAAGCGGTAAAACCCTTCGTGCTTTAAATGCGATTAATTTTGAACTTAAAATGCCTTTCCTGGAAGGTTTGTCTTGGAAAACGAATTTAAGTTACGATTATGTAGCTGGTAGTAAAATTCGCTTAAAGGATCCTTTATTAAGAGAGGGCGCAAATTTTGATAATGGCGGTTCTCTCTTTGAGGAAGAGTTGACCAATGTTACCTCCCTTTTGGAAACCTATGGAACTTATAGAACCAACCTACAAAAGGGTAATGGAAAACTTGATTTCACTTTGGGATATTCTTGGCAAAATTTTGACCAGGAAAACCGTTGGACCGAAGGTCTTGCTTTGGAAGCGGACAACTCTGATATCGGCTTCAAAGCCACCAAAGAAATCAAACCGGATTCCTTCCTTGTAGAAAATCGATTGATCTCTTTCTTTGGAAGAGCGAATTATAATTATAAAGAAAAATACTTATTGACCCTGTCTTTGAGAAGAGATGGTTCTACCAGATTTGGAGATGCTAATAAGTGGGGACTCTTTCCTGCTGCCGCTTTTGCTTGGAGAATTTTGGAAGAAGATTTTGCAGCAGGCTTGAGTAATACTTTTACCAACCTCAAACTTAGAGTAAGTTGGGGCGTTACTGGAAATGAGAATATTGGAGATTATTTATATGCTACTTTTTATTCTTACGGTACTTCCGATGCCGCTTATCAATTTGGAGATGAGTTTGTTCCTACCCTAAGAGGTGTTGGAGTAGACCCGGATATCAAATGGGAAGGAACGGCTTCTTTTAATGTAGGAGTTGATTTTGGTATTTTAAACAATCGGCTTTCAGGAACGCTTGACCTTTATCAAAAAAATACCAATGACCTTTTGGCTACAGTAGCTACTGCTGCTTTTACAAATCTCAATGATCGGATCGTAACTAATATTGGAGCGATTGAAAATAGAGGAGTAGAATTGGGCTTAGATGGCTATATCATTGATAAAGATAAATTGGATTGGAAGTTAGGAGTTAATGTAGCTTACAATCAAAACACCATCACCAAGTTGGATAACTCTGACTTATCTGTAGAGTCTGATTTTCTAGGTTATGAGACCGGAGGGATTAGTGGTGACATTGGACAAACGATTCAAATTCAAAGAGTAGGTACCCCTGTTTTCTCTTTCTTGACTTATCGTCATCTTCTTGATGCTGCAGGCAATCCGCTTCCAGACAAAGATAATAATGAGGATGGGCTTACCAATCTTGATGATATCTATGAAGACGTGAATAAGGATGGAATTGTAAATGAACAAGATTTGGTGACCGATAGAAAAGGAACCCCCGATTGGATTTTCGGTCTGACTTCCAATGTGTCTTATGGGAATTTTGATCTATCGCTAACGCTTCGCTCTACTATTGGAAATTACGTTTATAATAATGTAGCCTCAAGTACGGGATACTTTGATCGTCTTTCTGATCTGGTTACCAATAATATTGACCGATCTGCTTTCAAATCTAATTTTAAAGAGAAACAATTGAAATCAGATTATTACATAGAAAATGCTTCTTTCTTGAAGTTGGATAATGTCTCTTTGGGCTATACGATCCCTGAATTGGGTTTTGTAAAAAACATCCGACTTTATGCTACGGCACAAAACATTTTGACGATTACCGGCTATAGCGGCCTCGACCCTGAAGCTCCTCAGTTTAGTGATGGAATCGATAATAATATCTATCCGGTTTCTGCCACTTTCCTTTTTGGACTAAACGCTTCTTTCTAATCGACAAAAAATAAAAACGTTCTTTGCCCACAGGGTTTTCAGAGAACCATAAAAAATAATTATTATGAAAAAGATATTTTATTTCCTTTTATGCCTGCCTTTTTTATTTGGAGCTTGTACCAATCTCGAGTTATTTCCAGAAGATGGATTTACGGAATTTGAAGTGTTTCAAGATCCTGCGGCCTATCGGTCTTATTTGGCCAAAATTTATGCGGCTTATTCTTTAACTGGACAGGATGGTCCTGCTGGGGATGGAGATATTTCCATTGTCAACGATGAAGGTTTTACCAGCTATAACCGAGTCTATTGGAAAGCGCAGCAGTTGACTACAGACGAGACGGTTATCTCTTGGGCAGATGCGGGTATTCGCGATCTACACGAACACGATTGGGGATCTGATAACCAATTTGTTCGCGTATTGTATTATAGAATTGCCTTTATTGTTTC
>CALLVY010000354.1 GCA_938015925.1 uncultured Saprospiraceae bacterium | reverse complement strand
GGTAACGACTGTTCAAGGTTTTAAGGACTTCTTCGTCCATACGGTTGCCTCTGATTTTGTTGAGCAACTCAATAAAAATAGCATCAGATTGGCGATAAATATGTTGGAGTTCAATGCGAATAACTTCGGTCTTTTTTAAGGCCAAACTTCCAAAAAAATAAACGGTATCGTAATGAGGTTTTAAAATTTGCCAGTCTTCTGGTTTGACGACTGGAGGCAATTGGTGTAAGTCTCCAATCATTAATAATTGTACCCCGCCAAAAGGTTTGGTGTAGTCCCGATAACGTCGGAGTACTTCATCTATCGCATCCAATACATCCGCCCGAACCATACTGATTTCGTCGATGATCAAAAGGTCGAGACTTTTAAGGAGTTTGACTTTTTTTCGAGCAAACTTGCGTTTCTTCATCTCTTCCCGAATTTGTCCAGGAACGAAGGTGCCAAAAGGCAATTGGAAAAGAGAATGGATGGTGACGCCTTCTGCATTGATCGCTGCGACTCCCGTGGGAGCGACTACCGCCATGCGTTTGATGGATTCTTTTCGGACTTGTCGAAGGAAAGTCGTTTTACCAGTACCCGCTTTACCCGTAAGGAAAATATGTTTATTGGTCTGGTGAATAAATTGGAAGGCGAGATCAAGTTGAGGATTTGGAGCACTGTTCATTTCGCGAATTTTGCCAAGCGATTTTTTTATTTCCGCTCAGTTGGGTGAAATAAGATTACTCGCGTTTTGTATAGGGACGGGACAAAATATGCCTTTGTTTTCCGTCAAATCACATCGTTCCACCAAATTACTTAGAATTTCATGGACGACCAATTTTTTTCAAAAGAATAAGTAATTAAGGATTAAATGACGAGTATGGTTTTCAATACCTGCGCGGCTTTGTCTTTCATGAGGCTTTGTCCTTTTTCATTGGGATGAACGCCATCTTCCAGAAAAAATTCAGGCGCCGCTATTGTAGAAAAATCAATAAAAGGATGACCGTCATCAATGGCAAACTTTTTTAGTTTTTCTTGATATACTTTTATTCGTTCACTGAAACTGTCTGATGGCAAGTGATGACTTTTTTCAGAAGGCAATTCAGGATAAATAAAAGGAGTAGGAATCCCCAAAATAACTTTGATCTGACGATACCTGGCTTGCCGAGTCATTGCCAGAATATTGCTAAGTATTTGCTCATCCGATAAATTCATCGAAAGATCATTGGTACCTCCCATGATAATCAAATGACTGGGATGATGATCGAGTACCATGCTTTGAAATCGCGCAAGCATTCCGGCAGTGGTGTCTCCTGAAATACCGCTATTGATGATTTCAATGTTTAATTCTTGACGAAGCAAATTGGGCCAGGCGTAGTCGAGGTTGATGTCGTATCCTTCGGTTAGACTGTCTCCTAAAGTGACTATTTTGGGAGGATTCATGAGCGCTGCAAATTTTTAGGAATTTCTATTATAAAGTACTAACTTCTATTATCTAAGCAGGTTAACTATTTTCATTCAATAAACAAGCAAAAATATAATGAATTTTAAAGAAAGTTTTAATCGTAGTATTAACTCTCTTTTTTTAGCTGCAAAAGATCAAATAGATTTGAATTTGTGTAGAGGATAAGTTAAGTTTGAAAGCAAGTGATGCTGCAATCATCAATCAAAAATAAAAGACATGTCTGAAAAAGAAGAAAACGCTTATATCCTCGGAACCGATCAGGAAGAGTTGTTTAGATTGGGAATCCAACATCAAGTATGGGCTAGTGAAGCGCAAAAAGGCTGGAGTCTCGCAGGTTTTAGAGCAGGACAAACTTTACTTGACTTGGGCTGTGGCCCTGGATTTTGTACCAAAGAATTGGCCTATATCGCTGGTACTTCTGGTCAATTAATAGGGGTAGACATGTCAAGCTCTTACATCGATCATTTGAATAAAGTGGCTCAATTGCAGCATTTAAATATTGAAGGTATTGTTGCAGACTTTAATCGTATGGAACTGTCTACAGCTAGTTTGGATGGCATGTATTGTCGTTGGGCCTTGGCTTGGTTGCCGAATCCCAAAGAAATTTTAAGCAAAGTGTATGATGCTTTAAAGCCTGGAGGAAGAATGGTTATCCATGAGTATTATGATTGGTCGACGCATCAGACAGAACCAGCCATTCCGGCCTTGTCTAAGGCGATTGCAGCTGCGCTAAAAAGTTTTAAAGACTCTGAGGGGGAAATAGATATTGGGAGAGCATTGCCTCGTTTGTTAGAAGAATTGGGAATGCGTGTGGTGAATGTAAGACCTATGTCCAAACTGGCCACTCCTGGTGATTTGACCTGGCAATGGCCCGCTTCTTTTTACAGGAGTTATTTTCCGCGTTTGGTGGGTTTAGGATATTTGACAGAACAAGAAGTGGCGGAAGCACTGGAAGGTTTGAAAGAATTGGAAGCTACTAAAGGGGCAAGTCTATTGTGTCCAATGATGGTGGAAGTGATTGCGGAGAAATAAGTTGGAAGAGTTGCTGGTGTGAATTAAAATTTGCGCTGTTTATCTCCGCCATTTGTCTGTCAGTAAGCTCTCTTTTTTTCCGGCTACTTCTAGTCCCGCATTTCTTCCTTCGCCACTATACACCAATTGGCCATTTTTAAAAAAGCGAACTTCCAGTCGGGCTTGCATACTTTCATTTACCTTGCCCGTCATCTCGCCAGAGATAGGAGAAATTAAATCTCCACCAGGGCCTTTGTGAGCAATGATTTGCAATTCATGCTTCCGATCTTTAAAGGCTAAAGTTACCCGATCTTCTCCCAACGCGGCTTTCATCTTCGCTCCAGTATACGTCGCAAAACGATAGATTTTTTCTTCCCACAAAAAACCGACAATGTAACCGACAAAATGATTGCCGAGCCAAGGGATATTCGCCACAGATGCCATTAAAGAAACTTTCTCTCCTTCTCCAAAGTGATTGCTTTGCATCCAAATCCAGGCATTGGGAAAAGAAACGCCCCAGTCTTTTTCGATATAACTTTTACCCCCATTAAAATCCACTTGCTGCCCCTCTATTTCCAAGTGACCACTTATTTGATGGTTGACACTCACGACTCCATGGTAGCATTGCATAAAAGGCACAAAAGAAAACCAACCCATGATACCAGGCGCATAAAGCATTTTTGGCCAAGGTGTCAAATTGGAAAATTCTAAACGACCTTTGATGTGAGGGAGGTCTAGTTCTAGGTGATTGGCAGAAAAAGAATTGCTGCTTAGTTGAAGGAAAAATTTTTGATCAGAAGCTTGGAAATCTTGTGGCGTGAAACGCTCATAAGTAGCGGTACATTTTTTACCATCCAAAATCTGGATGAATGCATGTGCATCTTCTTTTTTGTCGGGCATAGAAATGCCAGGAATAAACGCAAAAGCATAATCTTCACAAGGAGAAACGATTTTGAAATACCAGCCTTCAAAATAGTTTTTCTCTCGTCCCCAGCCATGATACCGATTGGGATCCCATAAAGCTTTCCATCGTTTGTACCAATCCAAATTGAGGAGTTTAAAGAAATAATTGATTAAGTCTTATTAGTGACTCTTGGCCAACACTTGTTCGTTGCGTGGATCATCAGGATTCATATAATTTCGCATTCGGATAACCCAAAAAGCAAAGAACAAAAGTAAAACAGTAGCAATTCCTGCGATGAGCAAACCATAGCTATACGACCAGGCAATAATCGGCAAACAAACAATCATATAAAGTAGCCGAACGACCTCCACTTTCCAAGCCCAACTTTTTCTTTCCAATAAACTTCCCAGCGAGAAAATCGTGGCCAAGACAATACTAATCAATAGCACCACTTCCAATGGAGGCAAAGCTCTCCCTCCAGCAATCACTCGTACAAAACCAATAAATACAGGGACGATATTGAGCAGGATATACAACTGTAAGCGGAAGGGAATTCGATTGATGTATTTTTTTCTACGACCATTTTCATCGAGATCAAATACGGGTTCTTCCACGTCAATGCCTTCTGGCATCCAAGCTGGAGGCATCAACCATAATTTGACCTTATCGGTAAATTTAGGAATGGTCTTACTACGTCGATACAAATCTGCCCAGTAGTAAAAATAAGCCCAGTAAGGATTAGAATTTTCAAAACCCATGATGATTCCAAATTCGGGTTCTTCTGTTTCCGGTATAAAAGTATCGTGCATTTTATCCCAAAAGATAAATACATGCCCGTAGTTTTTGTCGATATAATTGTCGTTGCGAGCGTGGTGTACGCGGTGGTGAGAAGGCGTTACAAAAATGCGTTCTAGAAAACCCAGGGTTTTGACCAAACGCGTATGCGTGACAAATTGGAATAAGCCAATAAAGATGATGGCAGAAATCGCCATTTCCGCAGAAAAACCTGCCAATGGCAACCAAAAGAAAAACAAGGCTCTAAAAAATACTGCAAAACCAGAGACGCGAAATACCGTCGTGATATTCAATTCTTCACTTTGGTGATGTACAATATGCGAAGCCCACATGATATTTACTTCATGGCTTTTGCGGTGGTGCCAGTAGGCGGCCCAATCGGCCACAAGCAATGCCAATAAAAAGGTGACGGCTCCGCTAGCAAAAAGTACCCCACTGCTATTGCCCAGAAATGGAAAGATATTCTCTGGGATTTGGAATGGAGCAATATCTGCCATGAATCCAAGGATATAATAAAAGACGACGACAAAAAAGAAATCCGAGAGTCGCTCTAGCATACCACAGCAAATATTGACAATGGTATCACTAAAAGAATAGACTTCCATTCCTTTTCGTTTGGAGAGGTAATATTCCAAGCCCAGAATGAGAAACATAATGGGGACGATAATTCCAACATACTTAAGTGCTTCCAAAATATAGTAGGTTTGAGTTTGCTAACAAAATGAAATATCTCTTTGCTGATAGCAGTTCTTATAGGAACAGCTAAGTAGAGATATGGTTGGTTCTTCGGAAAAAAAGGATCAATTTCTTTTTCCAAACGCCAAAATACAGCATTTCCACATCTTTATGAATACAGCTTGGGTGATTTAACGCAGTTTTGCTAATTGTGACACTCATTTTACAGCTTGATGGAAGAAATAAAAGCCTTTTAAACCGGACCAAGTAAAGTTGAAAAACTCAAAAGAGGACTTTATTTTATAAACCGCACTAAACAGTTCTTTATTTCTGAAATCTCCCCCTTTTCTGCCCGTCTACGTCGAAATCTACCGGTGTATTTTTTTACACCTAAGTGGATAGATGGAATTATCTCCAACTATTGGAAGATAATTCTGTCCCGTCACTTACTAAAAACGCATTCCTATGCAAAAGAAGAAACGCAGACTAGACAGCTCTATCAACGCGGGTTCTACCGCTGACATTGCTTTTTTATTACTCATCTTTTTCCTGGTTACGACCACGATTATGACCGATAAAGGGATCATGGTCAAACTACCGCCACTTACGGACGCCCCGGCACCGCCTATCCCCGAACGAAATGTAATCAACATCAAACTCAATGCAGAAGGATTGATGCTTTTCGAAAAAAAACCACTTCCCATAGATGATTTGAAGAGCCAGGTCAAAACCTATATTCTCAATAAGGAACATTTGCCGGATCGGCCAAGCAGTCCTGCCCGAGCAGTGGTTTCTCTACAGAATGATAGAGGAACGCCTTATGACGATTATCTAAAAGTGTATGACCAATTAAAAGCAGCCTACAGCGAACTTTGGGAATCTTACGCTCAAACGAAATACCAATCCTCTTTCGAGACACTAGCATTCCAACAACAAAAAGAAATCAAAAATATTATTCCTCAGGTTATTTCTGAAGCAGATCCTACAGATCATGTTCAAAAATAAGGAATGACCTGGGCCCTGATTTGCTTGACAACTGAAAGGTATTAAGAAAACTAAGACTAAAATTGGTATTGATTATTTAGAAAGGATCGCTTTGTTGTCGATAGTCAGACTTGCATTTA
>CALLVY010000353.1 GCA_938015925.1 uncultured Saprospiraceae bacterium | reverse complement strand
GTTATCCCCCAGCAAAAAAAAAACGATCGTAAAAAAACATTTTAACTAATGAATAAGAACTATATAATTTTAATTGCGTCAATACTAATCCTTTCATCATGCACTATTGGTGGGAATGTAAATCAAATCACTTCTGTAAGTTTTTCGGAAAAGCAGACTCAAGTTATTGCAAGTGGAGAAACTTCGAATATAGAATCCAAACTTGTAGTTGTATGCTTTAATCGATATTTTAATGAGGATAAATTCGGTAAGACATTCAATTTTGAACATAGACTAGACACTGTTAATTACAGGAAAGATATGCTTGTAGAAATATTTTTAGAACAAAAAATGAATACTGAACGAGCAGTTGAAATAAATAAAATTGAAGAAAACAGAGATTTGATAAAAATACACTATCAGATAACAGAGAAAGAAAGTGATACTCCTAATTCACCATTCATAATTGTAAAAACACCAAAATCAAAAAAAACATTTAAGTTTATTGAAAATGGAAAAGAATTGAATTCCAACACTAAAAACACTTACATAAAAAATTAATACAAATATTTCTTCCTTGACGCTATTAAACGTGTCTAACTGAAATCAAATAGAAATAATCTTACGTACATTATTTAATTAAAAAACACGTAATTTGGTGAGAAAAAGCCGAAGGGCACACACAAAAAGTACATGTCAATGCTGCCAAAAGATCTAGGTTCTATTCAACATCTAGGTAAGCATTCAGTTTTATGTGCTATTCAAGTTTATTGTCGGCAACACTGCATGTACTCACACGTCGGCAATAATCAAAACCACTAAAATAACAAATAATGAAAACGGCAACATTTCTAACATTTGTAGGTGATCAATGTGGAAAGGGGGAAGAAGCAATAAAATTCTACACTTCTATCTTCCCAAATTCAGAAATTAAAAGCATAATAAAATACTCAGAAGGAGAAACAGGAGGAACACCAGAGTTGATCAAATATGGCGTATTTACATTAAATGGCTCGGAGTACATGGTTTCCGAAAGTAATTACAATCACGCTTGGTCATTTACACCAGGAGTATCTCTATTCGTTTCCTGCAACTCTGAAGAGGAGATACCAACTTTATTCGAAAAGCTTTCTGCAAATGGAGGCAAAATTATGGTTCCTCTTGACAATTACAAAGGTATAGGGGATTATGGTTTTGGCAAAAGATTCGGATGGTGTGAAGACCAATATGGTATTTCATGGCAACTTAATCTTTCAGAATAATTTCAAATTGTAAGCTATGCCGTTTTACTTGAAGTAATAAAGGATGTGGAAAATTGAAAAATTACTACTGTCAATAATCGATAGAATTATAATTCTTCTCGTCTGGTCAGAACTGTATTTATTGGGGAGGTTGTGGAGGTATAGTTGTTCTGTGCCCAAGAGAATCCAACAAAAAATGAAGCACCAAATTGTTTAAGAAAAAAGTGCCTCTTTCTTCATTCAGATTCTGAATATTTTGATTAATATTATCTAAAATAAAACTAAAACAATGAATCAAATCAATTTACTACTGGCGCTAGCGCTTCTACTTCCCTCCCTGTCGTTTGCTCAAATTTCAAATCAGGACTTCTTACTGGAGCCAGAAAGTGCTTCGGCTAGTCTTCTTTTTGAGCCCATTGCAACTAAGCATAATGATTTTGCTAATCTTCGGGATGATGATGACTTATTGTTCGCTCAAAGAAGAGACTCATGGACAAGTAATACTTGGGTTCATGTAGATTCCGTAGAATATTATTATGATGCGAATAATAATCAAACCATATCATTGACGCTAAGCTTTGATGGAAGTAGCTGGGCTAATTCTTTTCAAGTGATCAGCGAATATGATGCAAATAATAATCGAATATTAAGGTTATCGCAAAGTTGGGATGGAAGTAACTGGATTAATTATTCTCAAATTATCACCGGATTTGATGCGAATAATAATCAAATATTAAGATGGTCGCAAAGTTGGAATGGAAGTAACTGGGAGAATATCTCTCGATTTACCTACGAATTTGATACCAATAATAATTACCTATCCTATTTGTATCAACCCTGGGAAGGAAATGACTGGGTTATTTCATCTCGAGGTACCAACGAATATGATGCGAATAATAATCGAATATCAACATTGTATGAAAGTTGGGATGGCAGTAGTTGGCTTAGGACAGATCAACGTACCTTCAAATATGACACGAATAATAATCTAACCTTATTATGGTCTCAAGACTGGGATGGCAGTAACTGGTTTAATGATTCTCAACGTATCTACGAATATGATGCGAATAATAATCGCTTATCCTACTTGTTTCAAGATTGGGATGGCAGTAACTGGGTTGATGACTTTCAACTTATCTACGAATATGATGCAAATAATAATCTAATATCATCCTTGTTTCAAGACTGGGATGGAAGTAGCTTGGTTAATGCTTTGCAAATTATCGATGAATATGATGTAAACAATAATCGAACATCATCCTTGGATCAAATTTGGGATGGTAGTAACTGGGTTGATGAGGATATTACCTTTTATTATTACCAAATTATTACGCACACTTTGCCAGTAGAGCCAGCAGAATATGCTGTTCAAATTTATCCAAACCCGAGTACGGGAAACTTTGTAATTGATTTAACCGAAAATGAAATAACTGATGGCAAAATGCATATTTATAATGCCATTGGCGAATTGGTATATTCCCAAAATATACAGACCGGAGATGTCAGAAAAATAGTGGATTTAAGGGGCCTCTCAGTCGGTACTTATACTCTACAAATAACAAATGGAAAGAAACAAACTACTCAAGCAATTCTTATCACTCATTAATCCAAAAGGAAGTCCTAAATTAATAAGGAACCGATAGATTACAATGCCTAAAAAAGAAATAGAAACCTATTGTCCTAAAAGCCGAGCTGATTGGCGAAAATGGTTAGAAAAAAATCAGGAGTCAAAACAATCCGTTTGGCTTGTTTATTATAGGGTGTCAACGAAAATTGCTTCGCTTACCTGGAGCGAAGCAGTTGATGAAGCACTTTGCTTTGGGTGGATAGATAGCACTAAAAAGACGATTGACAAAGAAAGGTATATGCAATATTTCAGCAAAAGAAAACCTACGAGCACCTGGTCGAAAGTAAACAAAGAAAAAGTAAAACAACTCCTCCAAAATAAGCGCATGACAAAAGCAGGTCTTGACAGCATCGCAAGGGCTAAAGAAAATGGGAACTGGTCCTTAATGGATGATGTTGAAGAGTTGATTGTACCCGAGGACTTAAAAATGGCATTGAATGAAAAAGAAAGCGCAATGGAATTTTTTCAAAGCCAATCAAAATCAATTAAAAAAATATTGTTGTATTGGGTGGTCATTGCTAAAAGAATGGAAACCAGAAAGAAGAGGATCGCAGAAATAGTACAATCGGCTGCCGAAGGAAAGAAACCCAAGCAGTTTAGGTAAGAAAACGGCTTACAAAAACGGCAATAGCTTCTAAGCCAACAAAAGAGTTTGTTTTAATTGGTAGGCAGGTTCTTTTGATTAATATTGCTTTATTAACTTCAGGAGGTTATTTGGTGCATTGGATAGTGGGAAGAAAAGATATGGAGCTACATTTATGGTCGATTAGAGATAAAGACCTATGGATGTATTAGTAGACAAGACAAAAAAATAATCAGAAACTATGATAGAAGCAAATTGGTTTATAATTCCGATAGCCGCTTTATTACCACTTGTATTAGGATTCATTTGGTATCATCCCAAGGTGTTGGGAACAAAGCTTTCTCAAATCACTGGTGAGCCATTGGCCGAAAATAGATCCCTTGGAAAAACAGCATTGATCTATTTGCTAAGCATCCTCTTGGCCTATATTCTCACTTTGATGAGTGTACATCAAAGTGCCATTTATCAATTGTTTTTTATGGACCCTGATTTAGGGAACTCTAATTCCGAATACCATGTTTTTATCAATGAGTTCATCGCAAAATATGGCGACCGACACCGCTCTTTCGGACATGGAATGGTTCATGGTGCTGAAGCGGGACTAATGTTTGGATTAGCCTTTTTGGGAATAACAACTTTAATGCAAAATAAGCCATTTAAACTCATTTGGATTCACTTAGGCTTTTGGATACTTTGCTGTAGTTTGATGGCCGGTGTGGTTTGTGCTTTTTTTTAAATCACTGCTCTGAATAAAGTCTACTCTATACGAGCTTCATTTCCCTGATAGAAAATTATCTAGCAATTCTAAAACCAATCCAATTAATAAATAAATCGATGGAATCAGAAAAGGAAATCCCCGAAGACATCATTGCTAAATTGAAAAAAGATTATCCAAAGGAGGAGGATTACAAGAAGGCAATGGCGATTGTAAAGCACATCAAAGAAGATGTTTTGAATGTGGGTTGGATACAATTGAGCCGGGCGATAATTCTAATCGCGAATGGAGAACTAGGCAAGATGAAGGAGATTGTAGAGGGCAGATACTATGGAGACCCGAGAGATGTTCTTATGGACCTGATGAGGATACCTGGCAACAAAAACAGTTATGGTTCGACTCCCTTTGAGTAGATGAAAGAACAATTTACACCTCTGGAAATCGAGTCCTCTCTGCTGGTTGAGATACCCGCTATTTTAAACCGCCCTTTCCAAACAGCTTGCTTAAAGCATTCTAGAACTAAAATAAAATATATAAAATATGAGTTTCACTAAAACAAACCTGGCCTTAGCAAAATCAAATCCTCTGGCTCTATTCTCTGTCCTCGCTCTGATCTTTGTACTAACTGGTTTCAAATGGAAAGACACTATTGATCGTACGAGTAAAGCGTACTTGACTATTGTTGTTCAATACGCTTACCAGGAAGGCTATCCCAATCAAAAGCTAAGCATATCCAATTCGAAAACAGAAACAAAAGAACTTTATTTAATAAGCAATGAATTAGAACAGTGGAAAAAAGAAGAATACCTTGCGGATTCTAAAGTGTTTAAGGAGGGGAAAATGCTTAATTCGTTTGACAACTCCATGCTATTGTCAGAAATAGAAGCTTATACCAAATCAGGATGGATATTAAAAGCGCACAATTTTACCATTGGAAAATCAGCATCGGCATCAGCATCAGTAGCAATAGCAGGAACAGGGCTTAATGAAAAATCAACGAATGAAACGGAACGCATGTCGTATTTTATTTTTGAAAAATAAGTGCTGAAGCCTATTTGGTTCGATTTGGAAAAGGCATTCCGGACTTTGGATAAAATCAGCATTTAAGATTTCTTTTTGGCAAAGCTAAGTTCGCTCTTTTCTTTTTAGGCTTGATCGTTTTTTAGCGATTTAGTTTAGTCTATATTTAGAAGCTGTTTGAAAATGGGGGTTGAAATTAGTTGTAAGCGCTTGATTTTCAAGACGAAGCTTAATTTTTTTTTCGTAGCCAAAGCTACGGTGAAAAAAATTAGCTGAAGTATTGGAAGTCAATGGCTTGCAAATAAATCATCTACCTATTTTTAAACAACTTCTTACATAAAAAATTTAAATGCAAATTTTAAAAACCCATTATCATCCAGAGATAAAAACCTTAGAAAATAAATCTATTTTCACCCGCTTAGCCACGAGAAGTATCGCCCTGCAAGGGGATATCATTTTGCTCCTTTATACGGAAAGGTATGAAGACTACAGTCTGCCGGGAGGAGGCCTGGATTTGGGCGAAAATAAAATCGAAGGGATGATGCGAGAGCTCAATGAAGAAACGGGTGCCCAAGGTATTCGAAACATCAAAGCCTTTGGTGCCTACGAAGAGTACCGACCCTGGTATAAGCCCGACTATGACATTCAGCATATGATCTCCTATTGCTATACCTGCGAAATCAACAAAGAACTTGGCCGCTCCAAAATGGAATCTTACGAAACCAAGAACGGCATGAAAGCAATCTGGGTTAATATCCATGAAGCCATCCATCACAATAAAAAGACCATGGCCACCAGCGATAAAAAAGGGATGTCTATTGAACGAGAGACTTTTTTATTAAAGCTTATTGCGGAACGTTTAGGTTGAATGTAGATGGGGGTTTGGGTTGATGGGTGTAGGTTTGTTGTGGATGTAGCCTTGTTATGGCCTATAAAGAAAAAATAAATATGACTAATGGGATTAGATTCTGTTGAACTGTTGGTTGAAATAGAAAAAGAATTTGGAATTGAAATTTCAGATTTGGAAGCCGAAAATATTTATACAATTGGAGATTTTTATGAAGTGATATTGAAAAAAGACTCTGAAGAAAAAAACATAGAAGATGTATTGCAAAGATTGAAAACTCTGATATCAAATAAACTCGGAATGGATATTAAGAAACTAAAGCTTGAAATGAGTATTGTGAATGATTTAGGGTTGGATTGATTGTTTAAGTAAAAAAGAATTAAGGATTGGATCTAAGAATTTTCTCAATTTAAAAAATAATAAATGTCGAAAAGTTATCACGTTACTCGAAAAGAATTAAAAGGAAAAACTAAGGCAGAAATTGACGAAATGTTTGAAGATACTGATTCTGTTTTACATGAATTAGCAGATAAAAGTTTAGCAAAAGAGGCTGTGAAAAAAGAACGAAAAATCGCTAAAGAAAAAAGAAATCAGGCCATAATAAAACATAAAACGGCCATAGCTGGCAAAGGCTAACTGCAAGGCCAATCCTACAACCAGCTACGTCGTTTATGTAAGCGATATGGATAAAAAGAAAAAAAATATAAAATAAAATATGAAACCAGGCTTAATTCGATTCCTTACGTTTCTTGCATTACTAATTCCCGCAGTTCCTTATTTTATGCCGATAAAAGCGGCTGTTGGGGTTTTTTTACTGATGAATTTTTTTTGGTTTTTTGTTAGTTTTATTTTGGTTTTAATATTGATGATCTATTTAGGATTTTTAATGGTGAAAACCATTATATCAGGAAGGGAAGAAGGACGTCTAAAGAAAATCAAGTCAACTGCCAAGCAAATGATGCAAATTGGAATGTTATTTATTTTGAGTTTGATCGTATATGTTCAGATAGATAATTGGATTGAGTTTTTTCAAATTAGGAAAGTTGAAAGAATATTTAAAGTAAATGATTTGTATTCGAAAGATTTCGATCAATTGCCAGAAAAACTAAAAAAATATAATAGTGATACGACATGGTTTCCGTTTAATTATTCTAAAGTTCGATCAAAGAATGACCAAATCGAATGGATTGTCTCTTACGATAAGGATTTACTAATTGAACATTGGGATTGTAATCTTATTTATACTAAAGAGGGATCACCTTCTGTACGTCATCAACTATATCGAAAAGGGAAAGGAGGATACAATTGGTATAAGTTCTGTCTCTATTGATCTTCATTTCTGATTTGTTGAGACAAGCTTAAAACGTTTGGTTTACTCCAAATTATAAACGACTGAATTTATTAATTTTGAAAAACGATAGTGTAAAAAAATGCCCATAATAATCGATAAAATGACAATTCTTCACATTGGGGCAGACTTGCAGCTACGCGAAGCATTGGCCATAATTAAAAAATAAGCTAAAGAAATCAACTGTCTCAAAATTTGTAAAAGCTAAAAAAATCAACTAATGATAGAACTACAAAATTTCAATTTTCTTATAGGCAAATGGTCCGTTCTAAATAGAAGATTGAAAGAACGTTTAATAAACAGTGATGAATGGATTGAATTCCAAGCAGAAATGGAAACAAAGAGTATCTTGAACGGATTGGGCTTAATGGACGAAATGAAATCCTCCTATTTCGGAGATGAGTTTATTGGACTTAGTATCCGAATGTTAAACCCGGAATCCAATAAATGGACAATTTATTGGGCCGATACCGCTAATGCAGCCATTGGATTAAAAGAACAGGTTGTCGGAGGATTTAAAAATGGGATTGGAGAATTTTTCGGCAAAGAAATTTATCAGGGTAGAGAAGTAAAATTAAGGTTTATCTGGAACAAGCCATCCATTGATACTGCAAAATGGGAACAAGCATATTTTTACGAAATAAATAATGAATGGGAGACCAATTGGACTATGTTGTTTACTGCTGTAAAAGAATAAAAAACTTTTCCCCTTAGCTTGAAGGGGCAGGCTTCTTTTTTATCGGCCGTAGCTCGGCTATGCCCTCAAAAAAAGAATCAAGCTTGCTTCAAATCTCTATTTTTCACTACAAGCAGCAATTCTTAAACAACTTCTTTAAATTGAGCAAGTAAAAAGCATTAAATAACCACTATTTAGAAAAATAAAAACTAATGTATTGATAGCTGAAATTTTTAAAAAAATGAAGAAAATAATATACCTATCAATCCTATTCCTAGCTTTTGGATGTCAATCTGAAAAATACAAAGACGTTGGGGATATTCCCTTTGACCCTGAATGGGATGATCCTAAATTTGAATTGTGTCAAGAGAACTTAATTAAGCAATACTACATAAGAAAATCAAGTGATACTGCACCAACTTATAAAGGAGAGAAAAGAGGTTTAGAGGAGGAAGTAAATAGCAAATATTCTTATGCCCCAAAAGAAGATCAGACGGGCTATATCACCATAAGGTTTATTATCAATTGCCATGGAAAATCTGGTAGATTTAGAATCGAAGAAATGGATTTTGATCTTGAACCGATGAAATTTGATGTGGACTTATCCTCCCAGATAATGGATATTGTGAAAGGTTTAAAAGACTGGTCACCAAGAACGAAAGGAGCGCGAAAGTATGACTTCTATCAATACTTAACTTTTAAAATAGAATCTGGACAAATAACTAAAATTCTCCCATGAGGTACTTTTTAATAATTTTCATTTCAATGCTTTGTGGTTCCATTTTAGAAGCACAGCCAAACTGTGAAGTATTAAAGGACGATATTTCCTGCTATAAGTCCTGCAACAAAGCTTGGAGAGCTATAAGGTACAAACAAGGGTCGTTTAAGTCACAGCGTTTATTCGATGAGTCCATTGATCTCTGCCCCTCCTTTGCTTATTCCTACATGGAAAAAGCAGTGCCCTATTTAAAAAGAGGTGAGTTTATCCAGTGGAAAAAACTTATCGACCAAGCAGTAGAATTATCACCATCAAAGTATCTTGGCTATAGAGGATGGTGTAGGATTCAATTCCTGAGAGATTATGAAGGAGCTATAAAAGACATTGAAAGATTAAAGCAAGAAGTGAGTTATGATATAGGCTACTGTCAAAATGGAAATTACCATCTTGAAGTGGCGCTTGGCCTATGTTATAAAGAGCTAGGCGACTTAGAAAAAGCCCAGTCGATTATTAGTAATCATGTCCATTCATCCAATTACTCTTCTGGCTTATTTGATTATTATCATTTGGGAGTCATTGAATATGAATTGGGGAATTATCAAACCGCCAAAAATATACTGGAGACTCAATTAGAAAACAATGAATTAGCAGAAGTGTATTATTATCTTGCGTTGACTTTTGAAAAGCTAAATAGGAAGGATGAATATTCCATGGCCCTTAATAAATCCGAGCAATTGTATTTAAATGGAAATTCAATGTATGACAATTATACCGAACCCATTGATAAATTATACCTAAGTGATATTCTAAAAGAGAAATCACGGAAGCTAAAGATAGATAAGAAGTAATACCGCTGTCTTTAGTATTAGATAGGTTTTCTTAAACTAACTTATAATAAATGAGTAAGTTTAAAGAACTTCGATAAAAAAGGCGAGCAGTTAAGAAGGCATATCTGCTCCAAGCCTAGCACCTTTTGCCCAAGCACTTAACTGCTTCTATTTATGAAATTTGTAGCCCTCTCAGATACACATGGCTGTCATCGACAGTTAAATTTGCCGAAAGGAGATGTACTACTTCATGCAGGTGATGTATGTGACCAGGGGAATGCTTTGCAGATTGAAGATTTTCTAGATTGGTTGAATGGATTAGACTTTCAATATAAAATTCTCATACGTGGCAATCATGATATTGATTTGAATGCAAAACGATCTTTGCTAGAACTAGAGATGCCTAAAGGAATTGTCCAACTTGAAAATTCCGGTATTGTAATCGAAGACATTCCAATCTGGGGCGTTCCTCATCCAATAGCTTGGGGTTCTGAAGATTGGCAATCTATTCCCATCAACACCCGAATTCTGATGACTCATCGTCCTCCTTTTTCTATTTTAGATCAACCCTTACTTTCCCCTTCAACCGGAAGTAAAAGATTGTTGCAGCAGGTCAAATTGGTGGAACCCGACGTTCATCTCTTCGGCCATATTCATGCTGCTTATGGACAAAAGAAAATTAATAAGACCTTGTTTGTTAATGGGTCAACTTACAAGCAAAGTGAAAAAAGGATAGTGAATCAAGCAGTCGTTTTTTCTATAGAAAAATGAATCGACAAAAAAATGGAACAGTCCATATTCTGTATTCACTAGGTACTATAAGTCTCCACTCCTTTGTATAATAAGCTTATTGTTTTCCGCTCAAAAAATCAAGAAGCTTCCAACCACCGTTAGAAAAAGTCCAAAAATAAAAGAGAAAAAGTAGCAAATTAGGATCGGTATAAATTTGAGAATGCTTATAAAATAAGACTGTTTATAAACGCGCTTCATGGCGATAAAAAGATAAAGGGCCATAAAGATAAATATCCAATGCAATAATTTTTCCACAGTTTCTTCGGAAAAGAAGGTAAGAATAGATATAATGATCAAAAAGAAAGAATTGAGGTGAATACCAAAAATCAGATGTTCCAAATACAAAAAGTCTTTTTGGAAATAAAGTATTTTGAAAACAAGAGAAAGCAATAACAAAACAAAAAAGACCACCCAAGTTACTTTTCCCATAACGAAAGGAATAAAACTAGTTCCTTGGTTTAACATTTTTATTTTTTGCTGAACCATCAAGCGTTTATAAAATCCTTTTACTTCATAGGCTTCTAGAATTTCCTTGGGGGAATATTTTTCAAAATCTTCCAATGCAATGTAAAAATCAAAGTCATCTGTGATTTTCATGGCCCCATTTATATTAATACTATCCACCCGTTTTCCTGCATGGCTATAAAAAATATTGGATAAGGTATCCAATGTTTCAAGAACAGAATGTTGGTCGGTATTTTCCGAAATAGAATTTATTCCCTGATCTAAAACATCCATCAATCGTTTTCGCTCTTTTAATTTATCGATGTGCTCTTTTTTTAGATTACCTGGAGTGGAAATGTTGCTATTATAATTAAAACTAGCCAAGGAGATTACGATCAAAACTAGAAAAAATCGAATAGGGTGATAATACTTTTGGCGTTGTCCATCCAAAAAAGCATTGGTCAGTTTGCCGGGGATTAATACGGCGCTGAGTGTTCGAAAGATTTTAGAATCTAAATTGAAAACATTATCAAAAAATTGAGAAAAGAGTTCTTGTACAGTAAGTCTGCCATCGGTATTTTTTTGACCACATTTTTGGCAAAAACCTGCCTCCTTAGTCAAAGGAAAATGACAATTTGCGCAAAGATGGTTCTTTTCTTGAACGGAATTTTGTTCCTCCATAAAATGAAAAATTTTATTTGAGAAGTTGTTAAAGAAGTCGTGATGAGGTTATTGATTACTGAATTGATAAGAAAGATTCTTAATTTTACGTTTTTAAAATGAATTTTTAAGAGATTGTACAAAAAAAATCAATTAATTTTTGACAAGATTATCGAATCAGATATTTCAATACCATGGAAGTTTTGGCTGAAATATCAAA
>CALLVY010000352.1 GCA_938015925.1 uncultured Saprospiraceae bacterium | reverse complement strand
AGGCATGATAGGAGCACAGGATTCCTTTGTCCTGGCCGGAACCTACCTCGCTCATCCCCAGCATCATTTAGTCATCGCAACCGATAAAGAAGAAGCGGCTTATTTACAAAATAACCTCGCCAATCTATTTGCAAAAAAATCGGTTCATTTCTTTCCAGATTCCTTTAAGCGTCCTTTATATTTTGAGACCGTCAATTCTCATAACGTTTTGCTGCGTACAGAAATGATCAATCGCATTTCTTCGAGTACGGGAGGTGGAGAGATTATGGTGACTTATCCGGAAGCGTTGTTTGAAAAAGTAGTGGCACCGGAGATCTTACAAAAGAACCGAATCAATATCGTCAAAGAGGAAACGGTAGATGTCGACTTCTTGATTGAAGTCTTAGTCGAATACGGATTTCAGAGAGTGGACTTTGTATACGAACCCGGACAGTTTTCTATTCGCGGAGGAATCATTGATATCTTTTCTTATGGGAATGAATGGCCTTATCGGATTGAGTTGTTTGACAATGAAGTAGAAAGCATCAGAACCTTTAATCCGGTGACCCAACTATCGGAGCGCAATATCGCCAAGGTATCGATTGTACCGAATGTCAATACTAAATTTTCACAAGCGGAAAAAGTTTCTCTTTTACAAGTCTTGCCAAAAGAAACGGCGATTTGGGTCAAAGACTTTCAAGTCGTACTGGATAAATTGCAAACCTGTTTTGAAAAAGCAGAAGAATTTTCCAAAACCGCTTACTTCTCCGAAGAGAGTGAGCGCGAAGGACTGTTTGGCGATCGGGCATTTTTACTACCTGCTCAGGTTATTGAAGAGCTAAAGGCCTTTACCATGCTTAGTATGACCAAAGCCAAGTCTCCACTTGAGGTAGATCAAAAATTAATTTATAATTCTAAACCTCAACCTTCGTTTAATCGAAATTTTGAATTGCTGATCAAGAACCTGAATGAGAATAGCGAATCCGGTTTGGAGAATTATTTGTTTACCGATAGTGCCAAGCAAATCGAACGTTTTTATGCGATCTTTGAAGACCTGCAGGCAGAGGTACATTTTCATCCAGTAGTCAAGGCGATTAATCAAGGTTTTATAGATACGGACTTAAAAGTAACCTGCTATACCGATCATCAAATTTTCGAACGCTTTCACAAATACCGATTGCGCAAAGGTTTTACCAAAGACCAATCGCTCAATATCAAAATGCTTCGCGAATTGCGACCCGGTGATTTTGTGACACATATCGATCACGGTGTTGGCCGATATTCTGGTTTGGAAAAATTGGAAATCAATGGTCACACACAAGAATCTGTTCGTCTGATTTATCTCAATAATGATGTCCTTTATGTAGGGATTAATTCCTTGCACAAGATTTCTAAATTTTCTGGGAAAGAAGGAAGCACTCCCAAGCTCAGCAAGATCGGTTCGGAAACCTGGAAAAACCTCAAGCGAAAGACAAAGAAAAAAGTCAAAGACATCGCCAAGGATTTAATTAAACTGTACGCCAAGCGTAAAGCCGCAGACGGTCATGCTTTTCCAGATGATGGTTACCTCCAAAATGAATTGGAAGCCTCGTTTATTTACGAAGATACCCCCGACCAACTCCAGTCCACCATTGATGTAAAAAAAGATATGCAAAGCACTTCTCCAATGGATCGTTTGATCTGTGGAGATGTTGGTTTTGGAAAAACGGAGATCGCGATTCGCGCTGCCTTTAAGGCCGTCGTTGGAGGAAAACAGGTGGCGGTTTTGGTGCCGACTACGATCCTGGCTTTGCAACATAGCAAAACATTTAAGGATCGTTTGGGAGCTTTTGGGGTGACCGTAGATTACATCAATCGCTTTAGAACGACTAAGGAACGCAAGGAGATTTTTGCAGGATTAAAATCTGGGAAAATTGATTTGGTAATCGGAACACATGGCTTGTTGAATAAAGAAGTAGGCTTTAAAGATTTGGGTTTATTGATTATTGATGAGGAACAGAAATTTGGAGTCGCTGCGAAAGAAAAATTGCGAAATATTAAAGTGAATGTAGATACCCTTACGCTTACGGCCACTCCGATACCAAGGACCCTTCAGTTTTCTTTGATGGCTGCAAGAGATCTATCGATCATTCGGACCCCGCCGCCCAATAGGCAAGCCATTCACACCGAGACTCGCGTCTTCAATGACGACATCATCAAGGATGCTATTTACTATGAAGTGAACCGTGGCGGTCAGGTTTTCTTTGTTCACAATCGAGTAAAAACATTGCCAGATATTACGGCGATGGTTCATCGGCTTTGTCCGGATGTCTCCATTGTGATGGCACATGGACAGATGGAAGCCAAAGGCTTGGAAAAAACACTCGTTGATTTTATTGAAAAGAAATACGATGTATTGGTTTGTACCAATATTATCGAAACAGGATTGGATATTGCCAATGCCAATACGATCATTATCAATAATGCGCATCAATTTGGAATGAGTGATTTGCATCAATTGAGAGGAAGGGTAGGGAGATCTAATCGCAAAGCTTTCTGTTATTTGTTTAGTCCGCCTTTGTCGGTGTTGACGGCAGATGCGCGGAAGCGTTTGCAGACTTTGGAAGAATATTCCGATTTGGGAAGTGGTTTTGAAATAGCGATGCGGGATTTGGATATCCGCGGAGCGGGAAGCCTTTTGGGTGCGGAGCAAAGTGGTTTTATTTCGGATATCGGTTATGAAACTTTTCAGAAAATATTGGAAGAGGCCATTCAGGAATTGAAGGAAACAGAGTTTCAAGAATTGTTTAAAGAGGACTTGAAGAAGGAACGTAATTTTGTCCGAGATGTAGAAATCGATACGGATATTGAAATGCTTATTCCGGATGCTTATATCAGTAGTATTCAAGAGCGGCTTAATCTATATACCGAATTGGATCAGATCAATGATGAAAAAGCACTACAAGCCTTTAGTGATAAATTGACGGATCGCTTTGGGAAATTGCCTAAACAGATCAAAGAATTATTTGCAGGACTTCGGCTTCGATGGGCTTGTAAGCGCTTAGGCTTTGAACGTTTGATCTTGAAAAGTAAAAAACTGCGTTGCTATTTTATCAATAACCCACAATCTCCTTTTTACGAATCCGAATTGTTTCAAAACATCCTTCGCTTTGTCGCTACACAAGGACAGGAACATGGACTTAGTTTTAAAAAATCAACCAAGCACTTCATGTTGATCAAAGATGAGGTAAAAGATTTGCGCTCCGCGAAAAAAACCTTGGATTCGCTCCGCGAAAAAATTGACGTAACGAAGGTGTCAGATGCCCCTGCTGGTTAAAGTTCTCCCAAATTAAGATACAGGTACGCGCCAAAGTAATTGATATAAATAGATAAGAACACCAAGATAACACAAAGTGGAATAAACCACTTTTTATCGCCCCATACCTTTATCAGAAACAATCCGATCAAGATCATCATCAATTGATAATCGAGGCTATAGCGCGAAGCAAATTGTCGCCAGCCTGGTGCGATATTCAACATGATAGGCGTTGCTATTCCCAAAAGAGCAATCAACATCGCACTGGTGATAAGGCGATCCGTAGCAGAAAATAAACGCTTACTTTTTTCAACAAGGAGATCTTTAATTCCATATAAAAAAGCCGGAATAAGCAACATGAAAAGTGGAGACGCCCAGAAAAAACTAAAACCCTGACTGTGTTTAGATAGTTTGAAAAAAGGAAAAGAACTAGAAAGAGGGGGAGGCGAAAGTACTTGTACCCAGATGTTATTTGAAAAGTAATGGGTATTGAAAAAACCATACTCCTTGAAGGCGTCGATTAAGTAGGGAGACATGTTTTGATATTCCATCCCATTATTAAAATATTCTCCAAAGCGAGCGTGGTTATACCAAAGATTTGCAAGACTCATTGCGACAAAAGGGATTCCAAAAGTCACGAGGGTTTTGAATTGGATGAGCCGTTTTTCAATTTTCCACATCGGCCATTGAACGGCGATGAGCGGAATGGCACAGAATATTAGGTGATTACGGGTATAGCAAGCGAGCCCGAAAAATAGACCAGAACAAAAGACCTGCCAGGCACTAGGCCGCATTAAAGCAAAAACAAAAGACAGCAACAAAAAAGTTTGTGCGCAGATCTGCGCAATCAGCCACACACTTCCCATCATGGACATATAAAAATGAACCGTTCCCATACCCCAGAAAAGTGTCAGCAAAGCAATGCCTGGAAAATTAATGGGAATAGAAAAACGTCGAGCAAATAAGAGGATTAAAATGGAAAAAAATAAAACATTGAAAGCTCCAATCAGGCTGGAAATTAATTTGTCAGGCGTCTCTTCTCCCATGACCGCAACAATGGGAAGGTAAAAAATGACCGCAGGGGCTGGAGGCCAGTATAAATAGTTTTTCTCCTTGTAAATCAAAATATCATAGCAGGCAGACTTTTTGGGACAATCAATATCTAATCTGCCTTCAAGGAAGGAATGAGCCAGGTTGCGGAAATAGTTTTGAGGCTCTGGGCCGATCCGCATTTTACCATAGTTGTGCATGGCCAATCCGATATAGAAAAACCATATCACAATAGGTAAAAGGAAATATTTTCCTTTTTTGAGCTTTATATTCATTGCCTATTAAAAAGGAATATTAGCTGTTTAATTGTGAATGACTTTTGGAAGTGTATATTAGACGTCAAAAAAAAGCGATCGACTAGTTGTCTCAGTTACCGCATGGACTGTTTGTCCATAAACTATTTATGGATCTTCGTTGGATCAATTTGAAGTAAAAAATTTGTGTTCAACGAAAAAAAATCTTGGATTCGCTCCGCGAGAAAAAAGAAAAGTCGAAGGCTTCAGGTACTTTTTTGACTTAAGTACCGCGTATTACAGTTCGCCTAAATTGAGGAACATATAAGCGCCAAAATAATTGATATAAACAGATAAGAAGACCAAGACCACACAAAGCGGAATAAACCATTTTTTATCGCCCCATACTTTGATCAGAAATAAGCCAATCAAGATCATCAGCAATTGATAGTCGAGGCTATAGCGCGAAGCAAATTGTCGCCAACCCGGTGCGATATTGAGCATGATAGGCGTCGCTATTCCTAAAATAGCAAGCAACAGCGCACCGGTGATGAGATGATCCGTAGCAGAAAATAAACGCTTACTTTTTTCAACAAGCAGCTCTTTTGCTCCGTAGAAAAAAGCTGGGATGATCAAGACGAAAAGTGGAGAGGCCCAGAAAAAACTAAAACCCGTACCATGGACGTCTATTTTGAAAAAAGGAAAAGAACTAGAAAAAATAGGAGGAGAAAGAACCTGTACCCAAATGTTGTTGGTGAAGTAACGCGTGTTGAAAAAGCCATGTTCGTTGAACGCATCTCTTAAGAAAGTAGACATGTGTTGGTATTCCATTCCATTATTGAGATATTCTCCAAAACGAGCGTGGTTATACCAAAGATTTGCAAAACTCATCGCAACAAAAGGGATTCCAAAAATCACAAGAGTTTTGAATTGCAAGAGGCGTTTTTCGGTTTTCCACATCGGCCATTGAACGGCAATGAGTGGAATGGCAGCGAATATCAAATGATTGCGCGTATAACAAGCGAGCCCGAAAAATAGACCAGAACAAAAGACGCGCCAGGCACTAGGCCGCATCAATGCAAAAACAAAAGATAGCAACAAGAATGTTTGTGCGCAAACCTGCGCCATACACCAAATGCTTCCTTTCATGGACATATAAAAATGAACCGTTCCCATTCCCCAAAAAAGCGTTAGCAAAGCAATCCCAGCGAAGCTAATGGGAATAGAAAAGCGTCGGGAAAATAAGAGGATCAAAATGGAAAAAAATAAAACATTGAAAGCGCCAATGAGGCTGGAGATGAGTTTGTCAGGCGTCTCTTCTCCCATAGCTGCAACGATGGGAAGGTAGAAAGTAAGCGCAGGGGCAGGAGGCCAGTATAAATATTTTTTCTCCTTGTAAATCAAAATATCATAGCAGCCAGATTTTTTTGGGCAATCAATATCTAGTCTTCCTTGAAGTATGGAATGAGCCAGATTGCGGAAATAGTTTTGAGGCTCCGGGCCTGTCCGCATATAGCCATAATTGTGCATGGCCAAACCGATATAGAAAAACCAGACCACAATGGGTAAAACCAAATACCGTCCTTTTTTGAGCCACATATTCATTGGTCACAAAGGTAAGTAACCTTAGGTAAATTGCTAATTCCAGTTGCAGATAATGTTTAGAAAATTATTGCGCGGTACTTCAGAGGGGCAGGGGCGTAAAAAAAATGCGACCTCCGGGGTGTCACGGGATCGCATAGGTTTGGTTTTTTGGAACCAATAAAATATCTATTAATCCTCAATAGAGGAAAAAGCCTGGTATCGGGGAAGACATATAGGAGATGGTGATGTATAAAGAAATCAATAGCCCATCTACTAACATCCAAAATTGAGTGCTGCGATAAAATGATCTCTTTCGCTCTGCTACAATGTAGGAGAGGTGAGATAAAAAAATTAAGTTTGCTAATCCTAAAGTCAACATTTGATAGTGCTTGTTTTAATCTGTCAATGAGACATAGCCGAATGACGTATTTGCCCTTCTTCGAATGTCTAAATTATTTGCTTTGCAGTAGCCGGTGCCTTAAGAACAAATTAGGTTGTCATAGGGTCTATTTCTAGAGTATGTCCTTAAGGCACCACCGAAGATTCTCTTCAGCTGTAACTACCGCTTAGCTCTTTTTGAGACTGTTTAGTGGGTAGACGGTAAAGAATCAGAGAGGGTTGCATAGAAAGTTGTTTTTAAGACTTTTAGGGCCTAAAAAGAGA
>CALLVY010000351.1 GCA_938015925.1 uncultured Saprospiraceae bacterium | reverse complement strand
ATAAAGGTCGGGTCGCCAATTTCAAAAATACCGTTATCATCATGACTTCGAATATTGGTTCTGATATCATTCAAGAACAATATGAAAATCTGGAAGAATCGGATCGCGACAGAGTCTTAAGTAAATCGCAAGCATTGGTTTTTGAGCGATTAAAAAATAGTGTTCGACCCGAGTTTTTAAATCGGATTGATGAGGTCTTATTATTTGAGCCTTTGGCCGTTAAGCATGTGCGGGCGATTGTTGATATTCAATTAAATATCGTTAAGGCGAAGCTGGAGAAACAGGAGATTTATTTGACAGTTACTCCGCAAGCGATGGATGTTTTGGCGAAGGAAGGATTTGATCCTCAGTTTGGGGCTCGTCCTATCAAACGAGTGATTCAACGAAAAGTGTTGAATGAAATGTCGAAGCAAATTTTATTGCAAAAGGTATTGCCGAAGAGCAAAGTGGTCTTGGATGCCTTTGAAGACCAATTGGTTTTTCGGGCACCTTTGAAGAAGGAGGATAGCATCATTGGTGAATTGATGAGCAACTAAGGTATCTGAGTTTGAAATCAGGTTACAGCTTCGAGCCGCGACCTGGTTTTCAAACGCTATAAAAAAACAGTTTTTTCATTTTGATATCCGAGCCGGGAAGCGAAAGTTTCCTGGCTCTTTTTTTTGACAAGCTCATGGACTTATTTTAAAAGTATGGGTTACTTCCACTTAAAAATAAAAGTAACCCATAAAAGTTATTTAAAATTAATTGAGTTTGATCATTTTAGTTTCAAATTGAATACCGGTATGGTTATAAATTTTAACCAGGTAAACCCCCGCTCCAAAATCTTCCGTTGAAATTTCTAAAGAATCTTGTTCTTGCAAACTGAGGTTTTTAGTAAACATAACTTTACCCAGCGCATTATAGATGACCAATGTCCCTTTTATTTCCGCTGGACTTTTGATATAAAACTTATCCTGAAAAGGATTAGGATAGGCAAACAATTGTCCTGCCATACGATCACTATTTCTAAGCAAAGGATCTCTATTTTCAAAAGCACAATCGACTCTAATTTGCTTTCTTAAAGTACAAAGCAGATATTCCCGGTTTGAGTCACTGTATATTTTGAGCGTAAGCGAATAGTAGCCATCCTCGGAAAAAGTTCTGCACAAACTTGTACTTGTTTGAGGTTCGGTACCAAAGGTCGACCATGTTGCTGTAAAATAACCTGGGATCAACAAGCCTCCCGGGATGGTCTCAATGCAAAATGTTTTACAATCATCTTTAGAGGCCTCCACCAAAATATCTTCCGGGCAATCACAATTAAAGGTAATGGCATCTCTAAGTTGACAATATGCTTTGTCATATTTAGGTCCCGTATAATAGGTCACTGCAACTGAAATATTTGTCGTCCCAGGGGGGAAAACCATACATTCCCCTCCATTAAATATTTCACCACTAGTATTACCATCGAACAACCAAGTAATGGAATAAAATTGATCACTTCCAATGTATCCATAATTATCGCTGACGCATACCTGCACACTTCCTTCACAAAGGATACGCGTACTTGCAGTGTAGTCCAGTATTAGCTCCTCTGGGCAATTACAATTTTTAGGAGCGCTTGCAGACACAGCGCTACATTTTACTTTTTGGTACTGTGGGCCCCAATAAAAAGTAATGACTGCATAATAATCGCCATCGGGCATATCAGGATTTAAACTTATACAGGTAGGCCCATTTTGTAAAGAAAAGATTAATCCATTGGGGCCAAACCATTCAATTTCATAAAACTCCGATGATAAATCACCCGAAAGATTTAAACATAATTGGGAGCTCGAGTTGCACGGATTCCCTAAAATATCTAACACAAAATTCAGCGGATCATCCGAACAATCACAAATGGCGCCTACCTCATTTATTTCTATATTAATAAATTCAGTGACACTTAGTATCGGTGTCGTAAAACAGGTTCCACTTACCACTACAGTTACGGGTTCCATTCCAGGAAGTTGATAAGTAAATTCGTAAAACTCAGCACCTACATCTTTCCAACAAATTTCTTTCTGATATTCTTGGCTATTAATGGTTATAGTGGTGTTGCTTATTATATCCGGTGACAGATTATAGCATGGATCCATTAGCTCATTGCAATCCCCCGGGGTATTGAACTCGAGTGTAAATTGGTCAAAGTCACCGCATTTATTTCTAACGGTCAAAACAAGGGTATAGGAGGAGTTAGGTTCTATCCCATATTCCCAAGATTCCTCAGAAGTAGGTCCTATGCAGAACGAACTCGGTTGCTCTTTTATCCAAGGCCCCTGATGAAGTGTACTACCCAAATCATCAAATATCGAAATAGTATAAGCCGTTGCATAATCACTGCCACTCAACACAAAACAAATCTCACAATCCCCAAATTCATATAATAATCCGGGTGGTTGAAAAGCAAAAGCTGTTGCAGGAGGGCAACCATCTTCTGGAATTACGGTATGGATTAAATCACAATTATCCTCACACAAAGAAGTTAGAACCTTGTTTATCTGACAAGGGGAAAGCGTTCCAATTCCGGGTACATTATTGAAACCACTGTAGGACATTGTATTATTACTAAAATTACAGGAATCGCAACATGGATGTGTGTTGTGATTGAAAATCGCCGGATCGCACAAGTCTATGATATCTCCATCATTATCATAGGTAGGACTTCCCAAATAACAGTTATCAACATCTTCTGTCTGGTTGGTATATGGATTTTCCCAGGTCATATTCTCTGGAAATATTGGCAAGTCATCACAGCCATTAGCGTGACCTGCTGGCATTGTATGATGTATTTCAAATAGGTGCAATATTTCATGGGTGAGCAAATCTCCTGAAAAATTCTCTATCATTGCCGTATTGTTTCCAGGGCTCGCCACACCATTTCCACTTCCAGGATATTCTGAAAAAGTAATATGTATATGATCGTCACTATTGCTTAGAAATGTCCCAGAAGTGTTGGTGTTTGGAAGGTCTCCTCTACAATGAAATTCGACACCTGCAAATCTGAATCTCAAAGGCATGCAAATCGGTTCAGCATAAGTCTCTCCTCCTTCTGTTGGCCAGCAATCCATGCCCCAATTTAAAGACTCATCCATTCCTTCCAATAAGGCATTGGCATCATCGAACATATTTTGGGCTCTATCAATCGCTTCCTCGGCATCTATATAACCATCCCATCCATCACTATCCTCCCATTGCCATTGTACATTACCAGAACAATCATCATCAGATATAAAATGCATGGTTACATTTATCCAAATTTCTTCACAATTTTCTATCGTCCCAGGAATATCATTACACCACGGACAATCATTACTTTGAGTGGAGCTTTTTCTCGTATTTGTTTCAGGGGCAATCGTGCCACAATGATTTATTTGACCATAACTAATTAGGTAAAAGAATAAAAAAGGGATACTACATATATATTTCATTGTTCTTGATTTTAAATTAATAATAGTGTAGCTAAACATTTTAAAAAACTGTTTTTCTATTTTGATATCCGAACTGGGAAGCGAAAATTTCCTGGTTCTTTTTTTAAAAAAGAGATTGCTGCCTTCGCAGCAATCTCTCGAACCACTTAGAAGTAAGTGATACAAAACTGATTTTTAGATTGATTATAGTACATCAATCACTTTCCTTTACAAATCGAGTGGACTCCAATACTCGTCCTTCCAAAGAACCAATGGAGAGCATATACAAACCATTCTGAAGTTCGCTAAGCTCCATGGCGTGAATGCCATTTCCTTCCACAATTCTTTCCTTGCGAATCAATTGTCCATTGATATCAATGATGGAGATTTCCAAAGTCGTTCGTTGGTACCAGAAGTTCTCCGGGACTTCTACAAAAAGACTTTCCGTACTGACTGGATTTGGATAAACTTCCAAACGATCCAAATTTTCCGCGATCTCGTTTCCTGATTTGTACAAGCCACCAAAAATATCTGTACATGGACCTTCATATACTTGACATCCTTTTCTGGCATTGACGACTACACAATTGGAAGGAGGACCATAAGTGCCATCGGAGCAAATGCTATTGATCGTCACGGAATAAGATCTACACTTATTATTAGGAGCAACATTGACGGTATAGTTTCCATTTTTGTCTGGCGTTCCGATTTCTACAAATTCTGTCTTATTGTTATCCAGGCAAGTAATCGAAGCGATATAAGATTCCGCTACACAGACTTGTCCCCAAGTAATGTCATAACCTCCTTCTCTACCTTCAGTACAGGTGACTTCAGGAGCAAGTTGCCCACAACAATCAGGTTCGAAAGAAATCGTATCATCACAACCAGAAGTAAAGCTCCAAACCCGAACCGGGAATTCAATACAAGAGCCATCTTCATTAAATCCAGAAACAAAATTAGGATTATTGCTTCCTCCATTTCCGATCCAGTCAAGATGGAAGTCATCCATAATATTTCCGGCTTGATCCAATGCCCATACATAACCGAAGAATGCGCCATTGCCACAATTCGGCCCTTGGTAATTTTTACATTCCTCAAAATTAGCAGCAGCCTCATCTTCACAGGTGACAAAACTAATCACTGGACAATCGCCAAGACAGGTAACCGCCTCACTGAAGAATAAAGTACAAGAAATCGAATCCCCAGTATAAGAAACCTCTGCGGAAACAACTGCCGGACCATCATAAATGGTATAGAAAGGATTCACTCCTGAACCCGCTGGCTGACCATTATAAAACCAATTGATGTTTACCACACTTGGGTCAACGGTATTGCCATTTTCATCCACCACTCTTCCTCCACCGTATTCATCGCCACAGCTACAGGTCGTACACTCCGCTTCTAAAGTAAATTCACAAGTCACTGGTGGTGGTGGGACACCACAGGAATCCAGTTGGATCGTTATCGAATCACATATTTCGCCATCCAAATAACCGAAGACGGTATAGCTACCTCCTGTACTCGTACAAATCGTTGGGTTCGCACTAGTCACATCATCAATGCCTATGGGGGGCGACCACATATAACCTTCTGCACCAGTTACATTCACTTCGTAGCAACCATCTTCACATTCACCAACCGAAATCGTCAAGATACAATCTGGACATTCCTCTTCGGGAAGTACATAGATAGTGATGGTATCGCTAAATTCACAATCTGGATCGTCATTCGGATAAGAATAGACAAAAACGTAAGTCTCTCCATTGGCCAAAGGCCCAACGACTGGATTTCTAATATTGGGGTCGGAGATACCTGTGAGTGGGCCAGTTGCAGGCGGGTCAACGATTTGGGTCCAAAGCACCGGGACATCAAGTATTTCTTGATCTCCATTCATAGGAATACTTCCGTTTAATGGAAAGTATTCGAGGCAAGTTTCTACCACTCCATCTGCTCCTGCATTGATAAAAGAAGCTTCGCTTACGTATATGGTAAAAGTAACTGTATCCCTACAAGTATTGAGCGTGTTGCTATTGGGGTTTAACCCTGAAAGCCTTTGAACAACCATAAAGGAATAAACTCCTACTTCTGAAAGATCAAAACTAGTAGTATTATTGAGCACTGCATTATTTACATTATTATAGGGAGAGTTGGGCGGAGCACTAAGTACCGTAATTCTCAAAGAAGTACCTCCTGCTCCATTGATAGCTATATTCTCATAAGGGCGGTAATCACTTGGCCCTCCACAAGGAAAATAGAGATCTTCAGCTACCGCATCAATTCCGGGATTTATGACATAGACAAAATACTTAATATCAGACTCCAAATTACCTGCACAATCTGTATACCATATTCTTACTTGTATAGATACGCGTGCACCATTAGGTACATCTACAGGAGCGCCATTAAAATTAACGGTGGTACTTGCAGAATTAGGATCTGAAAAATCAATAGATACTCCTGGTAAATTACTAAACTGTACTCCCCAAGTATAAGTTGCTCCTG
>CALLVY010000350.1 GCA_938015925.1 uncultured Saprospiraceae bacterium | reverse complement strand
TACGGGCTTCCGTACTTTCTTGCAATTGCTGTTTTAATACCTCGCGATTAACTTTATTATACAACCGTTTCATACTACAAATTTACAGAACTTGTTGAAAAATGCTTAGCAGGATGTGGAAAAATATCCAGAATAGATTTTTACCTTAAGTAGAATTCGAAAAAAGAAAAATAAAAACGGACGAAAAACCCTGAAGTCTTCCGTCCGTTTGCCTTAGCGTCTACTAAGGGAGTGCTTTGCAGAATTACAGCTTAAAAAGCTTTCCACTCAACTCTTGTTTTGTATTTTCTACCCGATAAAAGTAAATTCCTCCAGGGAGTTGTGCCAAATTGAATGTTTTGCTTTGTTGGCCCTGAACTTCTAATTGCTCTTGGAATACTTCCTGCCCGGAAGCATTAAAAATGCGGATCTGAGTATCTCCTTCCCAAGCTTCTAATTGGAAATTCACTTCCTCCTTAAAAGGATTTGGAGAAACCCTTACTTGAGCGGTGTTCGGTTCCCGAGTCTCTTGATTAGAGACCGTTATCAAAGCAGCTTCAACAGCCTTTACCGCATCGATTCTTCCAAAGCCATAGGTATTATTAGGAACAGCTGAACCTGGTGTACCATTACATTCTTGGCCTGTGGTACGAGGGAAAGCAGTGCTTTCAATGATATTTTCAATCACTTCTACCTGACCAGCCAATTCTGGATTGGCAGAAATAATCAATGCGACCATACCTGCGACATGTGGCCCCGCCATACTCGTGCCACTAAAAGATTGATAACCACCACCACGGACCGCAGAACGAACCTGTCTGCCTGGTGCAGAAATATTGGGCTTCATTCGATTACTTCCATCTACCGTGACCGCGCCACGGCTACTAAAGCCAGCAATGGTATCATTAGCAGCGGTAGCTCCTACTGAAAAACTATTGTCGAAGATGGATGCAGCATTTCTGACGGTCTCACAATTAGGACCATCATTTCCAGCAGAAACGACGACCACGATACCCGCAGCTTTTAAATTATTGACCACTTCATCCATGATCGACCAATTGCTAGAATTACAACCTTCCATTTCTGGACAGCCCCAAGAGTTGTTGATGACATGTGGTGCCATTGCTGGTTTTGGATTTTCTCCGTTGAGATCTGTTGGAGCCAAGAAAAATTCAAAGCATTCGATATAAGTTGTTGGTGATCCATAACCACGTTCCATATTTCTACAAGCCATCCATTTTGCACCAGGTGCTACTCCGATTTGATTGTCTCCATCTTCACCAATCATGGTTCCCATGGTGTGGGTACCGTGGTTGTTGTCATCACAAGGGAAATCAACTTCAAGACCACAAGGGTTGAGCGAAGGATCTGGCATTGGATCATTGTGGAGCGGGCTGATTTCGTGAATGGCATCATGCCAATGGTAATTGTGGTCGGCATTGGTACCGTCCCATCCGCGGTAAGCACTTTTTAGCGCAGGGTGTTCCCATTCGTAACCAGTATCTTCTCCTGCTACGGTTACTCCTTGACCGTTATAACCCATCGCCCAGACTTGATCGGCGCCAATCATCGTCAATCCCCATTCTAAGGCATTGGCATCGCGAGATTGAGCGGCTTCGAGAATTGGTTCTGGTACGAGCTCTTCTCTTTTTATTTGTGGGTTGCTGATTATTCTGGCGACTTCACTGCGTTCGGCTAATTGCTGGATCAGCTGAATGTCGCCATGAGTTTGAATGGCATTTACGAGAAGGAAAGGTCTAAAGGAAAGATTTTGATTTTTGAGGATTTGTTTTACTTCCTTTTGACTAGCCAATGCCGTTTGCTGAAGTTTTTGGAAAACGTATTTTCCTTTTTCTTCTTTGGTAGACAATTGTGCTGCTGGAGCAAGATTAGCTTTGTCTTTAAATTGAATGATAAAATCGGCGCTCGCATTATTGGCCGTATTGATAAAAACATTGGTGTCTACTTTGTGTTTCCAAAGTTCTGTTTGTGGGGTTTTGAGTGCGAGCAAGAATAAAAGAGCAAGCGCTGAAAACGAGAATAGAGTAGAATATTTCATAGGCCAATAATTTGTGGAGCGAACTCCAGTTGATAAGGTGATCAATATGTGTACGTAAAAATAAGCTAAAAGGGTCTTTAAACAAAGGGATTATTTGTCCGAAGGAGACAGAAACTCTAATAGACTTTAGTATTTTTAGGAAAAGAACGAAAATGCCAACAGTTACCATAAAGAAACACCTGAATAAAGACTCTGTTTTAAAGCCATTGATCAAAAAGTTGGAACTGGAACCTTTGTCGGATAAAGCAGATGTTTACCTGGCTTTGACTCGGTCGATTGTTTCTCAGCAATTGTCTGTCAAAGCAGCGGATACGATTTATGGGAGGTTTCTTAAATTATTTCCTCGGAAGTATCCCAGTCCACGAACTTTACTTAAAAAAGACGAAACAGAATTGCGGAGCGTTGGTCTGTCTCGAGCGAAAGCAAGTTACATTCAGAATGTAGCGACTTTTGCTATAGCTGAAAAATGGACCAAGAAGGATTGGAGTGAAATGGAAGATGAGGAAGTGATGAAATATCTTTGTCAGATAAAAGGAGTGGGGCCTTGGACGGCGCAGATGATTCTGATGTTTACTTTGCACAGAGCAGATATTTTTCCGATTAAAGACCTGGTGATCTATCAAAGTATCATCGAACTTTATGATTTAAATCCAAAACATAAGACGATTGAAAAACGGATAAATACCATCGCTGCACAATGGCAACCTTATCGAAGCTATGCCTGTCGATATCTTTGGGCCTGGCGCGATCAGTAATCAGAAACCTGACTTTTGGGAAGGGGTGGTTTGTTTTTTGGGGGAGAAGATTTTACCTTTAGAAAAGAGTTAGTTTAAATTTCCCTATCTGAATCATTGATTTTTTTGTGGAATATTCTAAGCGACTCTATATCCAAATCACAGAAAAAATCAGGTATGCTAAGGTTTTTAATCTGCTGTATTGTTTTACTGCCCTGTCTAGTCGTTGCTCAAAACGATTCCCTTCTTTTGATGGCTTGTATTCAAGACCAAGAAGGCTACCCAATCCCAGATGCACACATCACCATAGGCGGCAATTTCTTTAAAGGAACCGCGAGTGATCCCAATGGCTGCTTTCGGCTAGAGCTTGAAAAATTTCCTGCTAAAATCGAAATCAGTCATGTCAATTTTGAACCCCTTTACTTTCTCCTAAACAAGCAATCAGATTTGGAAAAAGTATTGGTGATGCAAAATAAGATTGCCAATTTGCCAGATGTCACCGTTAGCGCTCAAGCGAAAATCGACATCGTTTATCAAGAGCCTTATAGTATTACCGATTATTTTTTCTATCAGGACTATCTGGTTTTATTGGCTAGGAAAAGCAATACCAAAGGTTATAGTTTGATCTTGTTGGATGAAGAAGAAAAAGAGATTGAAGATTTTTCATTGCGGCATGTGCGTCCTAAGAATTTATTCCAAACCTGTGATGGGAAATTATACTTGATGACCAATGTGTGTGTAAAACAAATTTTGATCGAAAGAGATCGGATTCGACTGGGTAAGAATATCAAGTACGAAGATTTTAATAATGGCTGGGCCAACTGTGTTTTAGCAAATGATACGCTAGCGTTTTTCAAACGTTATTTCTTTCAAGGACAAGCCCTACAGTATACAGGCGTTTTTAGAAGAACAAAAGAAATAGAAACGCTGAGTTTTCCTTTGATTGAGGATGTGAGAAATATTGATTTGTTGATCGAAGAATCAGGGATTAGAATGCCTCGGTCGGGAGATGTTTGGGAGGAAAATGTTTCGTGGAGTTTAGGGATGCTTCGAAAAGGACGGTATAGTTTGGAAGGAGCTAGCAGCATGTTTTTTCCACCCTTGTATGCTCCTCTTTTTCCAAAAGATTCTATGATCTGTATTTTTAATCACCTGCTGTCTCAAGTGGAATATTTCTCCCCTTTAGGTCAGCATTTACGCAAGGTGAAAATCGATTATCATCAGCAAAAAAAATGGAAGAAAAAAATCTACTTTGATGTTCATCAAGAGCAGGCTTATACTTCTTATGACACGCGAAGAGGAGTAGTGATTTGTCCGATTGATATGAACACAGGAAGGCTTGGAGCGGCGGTAGAAATTCCGATGGATTTTATTGAAAATGTCAAAGTGTGGAATGGCTATTTTTATTACCTCTATCGGAATATGGGAAAACAAGAGCGGAATCGAAAGTTGCACCGTTTGCGATTGAATTAAAGAAAGCCTTTGCTTTAGTAACCCTCTGCTTTTCGAATCAAAAAGAAACCATCGTCTCCTTGTTTTTGATAAAGTGGCATCAAAATCAATCCATCATCGGAAGCATGAATCTCCCCATTTTTATCATGGGCCAGGAGTTCTCCTTTTTTGATGTCTTGGAAATTTTTGAAACCTGGTGCCATGCGAAATTTGTCTCCAGGTTGGATCGAATGTATTTCGATGAGTTCGGTGACTTTGGGTAAGCCTTTAGAATATTCCATGAGAATGGAATCGTGACGATTTTCGACATCTTCGGCACGAACACAATCAATAGATCGCATACAATTGGTCAGAGCTGCAATCGCTCGATTGACGGATAATTTTTCATCGTGTTGACCAGATTCAAAACAGATGGCAACGGTCTCGGGCTTAAAATTTTCATTGCAAAAATAGTGAAGAGAAGTGCCACGAATTCCTTTTAAAAGTCCCTTGACTACTGGCGCATGAAGTTCCACTGCAATACGAGTACTCTCGGGATCATCTGTAGCAATTGAAAAAATACCGCCAAAAGCTGTAGTGGTGTGAAAATCGAGGAGCACCATTTTTTCCGGTTGATAGTCCTCTATCTCTGCTTCAATAACCTCCAGTAATTCCCGCAATTCTAAATCCTCCTCATCGAGATCCGCATCTTTGGCTTGTCGGACTCTGGCTACATTTTCCTTGGTCCACTGTCGATTGAGGTCTTTTACGATAAATCTTTTACCAGCCTGCATCGCCCTAATATTTCCTCGCAAGCCTAGGAGGCGACCAAAGAAATGGAAATTGGGATTGTTTTGCGGTTCGACTTCCAACATACTAAACATCCTCTCCAAAGCTTTTACACCAGCAGGTTCATTGCCATGAATACCCCCCAACACAATGAGTAATGGCCCTCTTTCTGTCCCTGTGTAGCGACCAATTACCCGACTTAATTCCTTATTCATCATATTGTAATCACATCAATAATAGTCTTCAAAGTTACAAAAAGCGGCTCTCTTCCTTCTTTGGTGATGACACTTTCCTCATCAGGAATCAAAGCATCTTCTACAAAGGCCAATAAATCTTCCTGAGGGTATTTGTCAAAGAAAACATCCATTCTTTCCCGAAAAGCACGGGCCTTGACCGCTTCCAGAGTTGACCAGTTTTTGTCTTCTGCTGCTTCAACGTTTTCTATCGCAATTGTAGGAAGCTCAGGATTTTGACGACGGACAGATTCCCAGATAATGAGACTTAAGTACAAGAGGTGTTCCCGTTCGTCCGGAGTAAGGAAAAGCGTGTCCTCAGAAAGGATATAGGCCATTAGCTCTGGCTGAGTCTGTTGAAAACTTTTTACCAGGAGTTCATAGTTCTCTGGTTGGGCCTCCAATTCTTCGGTAAGGGCATCAATAATTTCTTCCGAAATAAAAACCATATGCAGGGAGCAAGTTTGGTGAAAAATGCTAAGATAGTAAAAGAATAGAGTAGATGGAATGAAGATGGAAGTCTATTCGATAAGTTCTTTAAAAGACTTGCTTAATCAATGGAGGATTTCGAGAATTTTCAATTCTACGCGCTGATTTTTCTTACGACCAGCTTTGGTCTCATTGCTGGCGATGGGTTTGGTTTTTCCGTAACCTCGGTGTTTGACGCGAGATTCTGGGATACCTTGCTGTACAAAATAATCAACGACTGCCTGAGAGCGTTCCCAAGAAAGCTCATTGGCAAAAACATGGCTACACCAGCCATTGGTGTGACCACCTATCTCTACAACCAAGTCGGGATTTTTTTCTAAAAAGTCAAGAACTCTTTGTAGTTCTGAAGTAGAGGCTTCTTTGAGGCTAGCCTGATTGGAATCGAAAAAGAGATTATTCATCGGAATGATTTGCCCAACCTTGATGGGAACCATTAAGATGTCTTTTTCTACTTCTTGGTATTCTTTCTTAAGCGGTGCTTCTTCTACTTCTTCTGGGAGGCTTGTTTCGACCTGTTGCTTCGCAATCTTTTGATGTTCTATTTTCTCCGCAGCGATTTGCTCCTGCATTTTGCGTTCTAATTTTTTGCGGATTCTTTGTTCCGTTGCCTTTTTAATTTCAAAAACCAAGGTGTTGCGAATCTCACTTTTTACCTGAGGAGTCAATTCTTTTTTCAGTTTTGACCGGACATCATCTTCCAGCGTTCTTCGCAATTCATTCAGAATCCCCTTTTGTTCAGGATCGTCTAAAAGTGGATTGTCTAGGTTTTGAATTTTTGGAACGGGCGCCGCGTTTATTTGCTTTTTGAGATTTTGCATAAAACGAGGTTCCTGCAATTGTTCGCGCTCATCAGCGGTAAGATCTCTTTCTAGAGAACGGACTTCTTTAGAAATTAAATTGCGACGAAGACTTTCATATATTTCAGTAAATAAGTTTTTTTCTAATTCCTGCCGAACGGCTTTTTCCAATAAATTGAAATCTACTTTTTCAGCAGCTGGAGCATTTTCTTTTGGTGCATCAGCAAGTTCCGTTTCTACGGGAGCATCCTCTTCCTCATAGTGCCGCTTATACTTTTGCTTCATTTTCTCTAGCTCACTATCTGCTTTAGCAGGATCAGCAGTATTTTTGCTATTGCTATTGCTATTGCTATTGCTATTGCTATTGTAATGTTTGTTGAATTTTTTTCGCAACTCATCTAACTCCTGATCACCAGTGGAAGTTGCGGTCTCTTCCGGTTCTACATTTCCATATTGCTTTTGATCCGTTTCCTTTTTGGATCGCATGGTATTATTGTACTTGTGTTGAAGCGCTTCCAATTCTGGATCTTTGCGGTATTCGCTGGTACTGGTTTTATTGAGTTGTTGGTATTCTTCTTTGCTTCGTGCTCTTTCTTGTGCCAAGACTTGCATGTCTTCATCCAATTGGTTGAGGCGCAATTGCAGTTTTACAATATCTCCATTACTGGCGATTGCTGTGGCAGAATCATCAGCTTGAGCCAACATGCCTTCCTGATCGTAATCCAATCCTTCCAGTTCTTTTCCTGACAAGGGAAGGCTTTCACTGACTGCAAAATACCCTTCTGTTTCTGCATACAATTCGAGATCCTCTCCGTAGGGAACGACAATTTGAAAATCGCCATTACTGGAAATAGTGTTAGAGTTATTTTTATTACCAGGAGTGATTTGATTGTATTTCAAATCCGCATTCAAAGGCTTATTCGTTTCCGCATTAATCATTCGACCGGTGATGAGCATGACCGGTTCGGGGCGAACTTCTTCGGGCAATGGAATGCGAAATAGATTAGATTTTCCCGGAGCATTTCCACTCGAGAAATAAGCGTAATCTCCTGAAGCAGGAATCGTGTAATTGTATTCGTTTTTGGAGCTGTTGATTTGCGCACCCAGGTTTTTGGGAGTCGTCCAATTTTGCCAACTATCATCCAATCGCCGACTCATAAACATATCATAACCTCCATAGCCTTCATGGCCATTAGAAGCGAAATAAATGGTTTTGCCATCTGCTGCGAGAAAGACACTACTTTCTCCACTGACGGTATTGATTTGTGGCCCCAAATTGATGGGCTCACTAAAGCGATTATCCCCACGGCGAAAAGCTACAAAGAGGTCTAGTCCACCTTCTCCATCTTTTCTTTCTACCGACATCAGCAATACTTGTCCATTGAGGCTCATGTGATAACAGACAAACTCAGAATCATTATAATGGTTTTCGATATCCAGTGCTTTTGGTGTGCTCCAACTTCTTCCTTTTTTGTAGGAAACCGAAACACCGTCTTTACCGCGATTGCGATAATCACTGCCGAGGTACAAAATATCTCCGGTCGTATTGAAAGCGACTACAAAATTGTGATCGCTATTATTGAGTGGGCCACCAATATTGACGGCATTACTCCAGCTATTATCAGATTGGCGATAAGCCACCCAGATGTCATCATTATTGTCTTCTCCAATATTTTGAGGATGGTATTTTCGAGCGAAGTAAAGCGTATTACCATCAGGAGAAATCATGGGTAAGCGTTCTGCATAAGCAGAATTGACAGAAGGGCTAAGGCGTCTGGCGCTAGCTATTTCCTTCTCATATTGTAGTTGATTGATTTTGACATTGATGGGAGTATCGCTATTGGAAATTCCGATGGCATCCAATTGGTTGTTGCCAGGTACTGCTTTGGTTCGCAATTCTACTCGAAGACTTACGACATCATAACTGGTCAAGGTGAATTTGTGGCGAAACATTCTAAAAGGAGCCAATACGCCTTTAGGGGTTTTATTTTCATAAATGAGCCTCTTTTTCTCGTCTGGCCCATAGAGATAAATGCGATGAATTGCTCCGGGGTTGAGGCTTTCTGCGATGGCTATTTGCCGAATTTGCATTGGTTTTTTAAATCCTACGTGGATGAATTCTCCAGAAGGGCTATTGTCTCGTTTGGGAACCCAGGCCATATCGTTGAGATTGGGGCCGCCGATGGCATTGGGGACTCCGAGAATTTGATTGGCAGAATAATCTTTGTCGCTGTATTGGGTGGAGTAGTCGAGTACTTTAGCAGCCCATTGTACTTCTTGAGCGCTCAATGAAGGGGAATTCATTGAAAAACAAAAGAGCAACAAAAAAAAGTAAAAATAAACCTGCTTCATAAACACGTAAATCAAAAGGGATAAAACGACTTTAGATTAATAATTCCTCTCTTAGGACGGCCAAAAGGCATTTAGGACACAACGTTAATTTAACGAAAAAATCAGAACTTTGGTTCGTAGGATGCTATTATCTTGAGGCTAATCTTTCCAGTAAAGCTTCTTTCTTTCTGGTAGAGACCTCAATCATTTGTCCATCCACCATTTCTACCATTCCTTGCCGGCCTTTTATATAGCGTCGTACAAAATTCAAATTGACTAAGTGAGACTTATGAACTCTGAAGAAATTATCCATAATCAGGATGTCTTCGTAATGCTTCAGCGTTTTAGTGATGAGCAAAGAAGAACCATTGGCGAGTCGGACATCGGTATAATTGCCTTGTGCTTCACAACGTACTATTTCATCAAAATCTACAAAGGTAAAACCATCCAAAGTGGTCAGGGCGATTTTTTGGATAGGATCCTTTTCCAAAGATGCTTTTAGGAGTTCCAATTTGTCGGAAGTCGTAGTCGTTTGCAGCTGTTTTTTAGCCTTTTCTACGGCTCTGATTAGGGCCTCAATTTCAATGGGCTTGAGCAGGTAATCAATAGTTGGTAGCTTGAAGGCTTTGATGGCATACTGATCGTAGGCGGTGGTGAAGATCACTGAAAAAGGCGGTTGATTTTCATAGGCTTCGAGCAGTTGAAAACCATTTTTTTCGGGCATCTGAATATCAAGGAAAATGAGTTGTGGCTTTAGCTGATCAATCATCACCTTGGCCTCATCTACAGATGCAGCGGAACCAATGATCTCAAGCCCTTCACAGTATTCTGTGCAAAGAGCATGAAGGCTACTGCGGCCTTTGGCTTCATCATCGACGATAATTGCGGTCATAGGGTAGTCCAGTTTTATTCCAAATAAACTTCCATTCAAGTCTTAAAAGATTGGGTTTGTTTTGGCTATGGTCACTTTAGAACAAGATAAGACATTTACGCCGAACCAAGTTAACCTGATAATGCTTTATGAAATAGAAGAACCAGAAAAATAAAAGAAAGGAAGTTTAAAATCGACCGCGAAGGCTGATGATAAAATTACGGCCAGGAGCACTGAGGCCAGAAGAGGCTTTTCGATAGTGGAGGTCAAAGATGTTTTCTACCGCAAAATTAATTGCAAATTTGGGATGAAGCTGAAAAGAAGAATAAAAATTGAAAGTCGTCCAGGCCAGATTGCCATCACAAACCACTTCTGTTTGGCCTTCACTGTTGGTGATTTCCCGGCAGGTACCAGAGAATTCAAGATTGTCGGATCCTTCGCGAATTATTTCTTCTACTTCGCCAGTACGACCATCCAATTGGACACCCGTAATGGCGTATTCTGTTACCGGCTTGGCTCCATTAAAACGAACCACAGCTTCTAATTTTATTTTTTCTCGGATGTGTGCCAATCCAACTCGGCCATACAGTGGTGGAATGTGATCCATCGGTGCGAGTGTGTCGAATAAAATATTTCCTTCCACATCTTTATCCTCAAATATTGAACGACCCTTTACATAGCTGATACTAGAATTTAGCTCCCACTTAGAACGTAAGTTGATCTTGAGATTACCAGAACCTCCAAAGATGAAACCATCATTGGCATTGAAATTTTGTTGGACATTGAAAGAATCCAGACCGTTGTTGCCCGGGATTTTTCTAGAACCATTTGGAGCAAAACCATCTCGTCGGACAATGACATTTTGGAGTTGGGTGTAAAAGCCGGTTGCACTTATTTTAAACAGGCTACCCTTATTGGAAGATTTGTTTTTAAATGTTTTCCCTAGCGTCAATTCTCCGGTATGTGCGATTTCAGGCAATAGGTTGGTATTGGGTAAAAGAACATTATTTCTTTTGACTCGGATTTTAAAAATATCATCCACATTTGGTGCGCGAAAAGCGCGCGAGCCCAACAAGCGAGCTTGCCATCCTCCTTTTGAATTCCAGGTAAAACCTGCGGAATAAGAGAGGTCTGTATTTTTATTGATGATCCCTGGATTGATGTATTCTTCTGGCCAATTAATTTGATTGAGGTCAGAGGAATCATAGCGAGCAGAAACGGAGACATCTGTAAATCGCGCGCCGGCATTAAAGAAAAGTGTTCGGGCTTTATTGCTTTTTTGGAAGCTGAGGTAACCTGCCTTGGTCATCATCTCATTGCCTGCACTAGCGTAGCGGCTCAAAGGCCCCTTACTTATTTTTCCAGTTCGCCTACTTTGTTGTACCGCGGAAGAATTGACATAATTATAAGAAAATTCTCCTCCATAAGACAAGACATTTCTGCCTTCCGAATCTAGATTTTTATCAAAATCTGCCGTAAAGGAATACACATAAACATCTTCGCTATTCCAATCTCGATGAGAGTCTCCAAATTCTCTGGATAGTCGATCTTCATCAATTTTTTGAAAAGCACCAATGAGGGTTCCTTTATTAAACAAGGCATTCTTTTTTAGCATTCTTGCTTTTAAAGAAGCCAATAATCTTTTTTGTGGGCCATAATTCCATTCACCATATTTGAGTTTTTGGGCATCTGCCAAAGTATCGGTCAAGACATCATATCTTGGAACATTAGTGGAAGTAGAATATTGGAAATTACCAATTAGGTAAAAGTTGTCAGAAGGCTGAATGCGTATTTTTTGTAAAAAATCAATTTGGGTATAACCCGTTGGCCGTTGAATATTTACATTTCCTGGAATGACTTGCTCGATGTTTTCTACAATACTCACATAGGCAAATCGCTTTCCAAGATCAGGATAGCCTTCCGGACGATTATTTCCGGCACGCAGATCATCATAGTCCACAATAGTGAAGCTGGTCAAGGAGGCCCATCTTCGACCACCATAGTCGATATCGAGGTGGGCATTTTTTTCTAGATTGGCAGAAGAAAAACGCGTTTGATAATTGGTTTCCAAATGATAATCCGGGCCATCTCCAAAGACGAGTTTGGGATCGCGGGTACGGTAGTGTACCACACCTCCCAGCGCATCACTTCCATAGATGAGCGAACCTGGTCCATAGATAACTTCTGCTTGTTCTAATATACTGTTGTCTACGGTTACTGCATTTTGCAAGTGTCCGTTTCGATAAATGGCATTATTCATTCTTACTCCATCCAAGACCAATAAAACTCGATTGGCTTCGAAGCCTCGGATAATTGGACTTCCTCCGCCCATCTGAGATTTTTGTACAAAAACACCTCCTTCATTTTCGAGTAAGTCCGCAGCCGTTTGAGAATTGGTAAAGGCAATGGCTTTGGCATCGATGCGATCTATTTCAAAAGGCATTTCTTCTTTGCGTTCATCTCTTCTTCCAATGACTACCAAGGTATCGGGAAGTAGATCTATTGCTGGAAGCATTTCGATCAACCCTTTGCGTTGTCGAATTTCGAAAAGACTTAGCTTTAAAGAAGCATAACCAATATAGGTGAAATTGATTTTATCGAGGTGTCCGAGTTTGCTATCGTCAATGGTGACCATTCCTTCCAGGTCCGTAGAAGTAGCTACAGATACCAGGTCATCTGTGAAGACATTGACCCCGTAGAGTTTTTCCTGGTTTTCGCCGTCGATGACTGTTACAATGATCTGATTGGTAAAAGGAACTGAATTGGAATAGAGAGGAAAAATAGAGCAAAAGACCACTGTGAAGCACAGTAGAAATACTTTTTGTGTAAGTCTATGTAGGTTTGAAATAAAGTCTACACTCATTTGCTTAGCTCCTCAAGGGGATTTAGTACCCGCAAAATCAGAAGAACTTTTGCAGCGGGATTACTAGTGTTTAGGTAGTTTTATAGTGAAAGTTGTTCCCTGATTTAATACTGAACTTTTTACAAATATCTTGCCAGAGTGGTAGCTTTCTATAATACGTTTGGCTAGTGAGAGACCAAGTCCCCATCCTCTCTTTTTTGTGGTGAAGCCTGGTTGAAAGACGGTTTTGAATTTTTTGACTGGAATTCCCTTCCCCGTATCGCTCATTTCGATGTTGACAAAATCCTTTTCTTCGAAAACTTTGGC
>CALLVY010000349.1 GCA_938015925.1 uncultured Saprospiraceae bacterium | reverse complement strand
CTTCCTCAAAATACAACTTATAATGTTCCATTTAATGGTGGTGATGATCTACAAATCCGATATACCAACCTGGGATTTGTCGGCAGTTATAATTTTTCATTTACGGAAAGTTATTTATGTCTCGATGATGTAGATAATGATGGTATACCAAATGGACTAGACTTAGATAGTGACAATGACGGAATCTTCGATCTCGACGAAGCAGGACATACCGAAGCAGATGCCAATGGTGATGGAATCATCGACGGTGCCAATAGCCTGTTTGGAACTAACGGCCTTTTTGATGATTTAGAAACCGTAGCAGATAATGGCATTCGAAATTATAATATTTCAGATAGTGAAGCTACGCCTGATGGAACTTATGATCCCTACGAATTGGATTCCGATGGCGATGGATGTTTTGATGCGGAAGAAGAGAATGTAGTAGATGGAGATAATGACGGTATCGCAGGTACTGGAGTCCCCGCAGTGGACCCCATCACCGGTTTGGTCAATTCTAATTCCTATTCCCCGCCGCCTAACAACATCTGGCAAAACCCACTTCTGGGTTCTTGTTTCCCTGAGATTTGTAATGACAGTATTGATAATAATAGCAATGGCTTTATTGACGAACTTTGTGGGGATTGTTCAGATTGTTCTTCTATAGGTGTATTCAATGGCGACCTGGAATTAAACAACTCTGACGAAACCAATATTTTTATTACAGCAGTAGATGGCTGGTTAAAAACACCATCTGATGACTTTGAAGTTTGGTGGAACGGATTTGTTCCCTCTTTGTGGAGTAGCGGCCCCTTCCAAGCTTACTCCGAAAGATATGCCATGGAGCTGAATGCAAATGTTGAAAGTACCACTTATCAAATTGTCGATGCCTGCCCTGGCGAAAGTTACTCGGTCGTCTATGCACACCTTGCGAGAAGATTGCTGACAGAAAGAGTTTACTTCGTGGTCTATGATCACGATAGTAATTCCACTCCTGGCATGGGTACAGAAATCGCAAGAGATACTTCCACCCAGCACAGCAGCATAGAAACCTGGCTGCCCAATCGAACGGACTTTATCTTACCGGCTTCTTACACCGGAGGACCACTACGGATTGAATTTCAATCCGCCGGAGGGACGGCTTCTATTGGAAACGTGATAGATGCAATCGACCTGACCCTGACTTGTAATCTTATAGAAATTTGTGATAATGGTTACGATGATGACTTTGATGGTTTGACCGACTGTGAGGATCCCGATTGTATCACTTCTCCGACCATTAACCTTTCTCAAAACACCGCCTGTATCAATGAAACCATTGTTGTTTCTTCCAGCGATATCGGAACGGGAAGCACTTACGATTGGGATTTTGGTAGCAATGCCAATCCACTAACGGCTACGGGCATTGGACCACATAATGTTTCCTATACGAGTTGTGGAAATAAAACCATTTCCCTAAACGTAGAAAAAAACGGGTGTAGCATAAGGGTCGATAGTATCGTCACGATTATAGACAATACCAATCCCGTCTGGACACTCGATCCCCAAGATTTGATTATGGAATGTGCGCCTTCTGCCAATTATAATGATTCCATTGCGCTTTGGTTGGCCAATGAGGGGGGAGGAAACGTTACGGACAATTGCAATAGTTTTGTAATTACCAATAACTACTCCGGATTAATCCCCGACTGTGGAACTACTGGAAATGCTTCGGTTCAATTTACCGCTACAGATAGTTGCGGAAATGCAAGTATCCGAACTGCTGCTATTCAAATAAGAGATACCAATGCTCCCAATATTCAAACCGCGAATGATACCCTAGTCAACTGCGAGGAAATTCCACTAGCTCCAACACTAGCCATCAGTGAGAGCTGCGATGCTTCGCCTAGTTTGGTCTTTCAGGAAGTCCTTGTTCAGCATCCGACCAGCAATTGGAAGTCCAGTTCTTCTTGTTCTATGCTTTATGAAATCACCGATGGTTTTTATGATAATAAAGGAACAGGATCTACCGCAGATGATGAAATGAGTTTTAGGCTCACGGTTATCGGCCAGCATGTTGGTAGTGTTTGGTCAACGAGTTTAAATGGAACGCCCTTCTCAGGGGATTACTACAGCACTATTTCAACAGGCACCTTTCTCTCCGGTGGCTCAATGCTCAGTTTTACCTTAGTAGATGATCTTGATAATAGCTGTGTGCTACATGTGATAGTTGATGGCACTAGTTTTTAGTTCAACCGTTTTATTAAAAAAAATCCAAAAAAATAAGACGCTCGAACTTGGTTTATTGGTGTAAATGGAAATGCATTATCAGGAGAGCACTACAGCACTATTTCAACAGGCACCTTTCTTTCCCATGGATCGAGGCTTCGTTTTGCTTTAGTAAATGATCTTGATAATAGCTGTGTGCTAAATATTATTGTTGAGGAGACTACCTTTTGATTAAGTAGATTTCATTAATCGAATCTCAAAGAAATAATTAGAGCTTCCCGATTGGAAATAGAAAAATCCACCCACTTTTATATCTGCTAATTTTTTCCCACCAAAATACAATTAGACAAAGTTTAAGCGTAGGGCCATTCAAAGCATACGCAACATTGCAAAACGCAAAAAATATTCTGGGCTAGCCTTTTTCCAAAGCCGAGCAGAGGGGCTAAGGCTTTAAGTAGAAAAATAGAATTATTGAAATTTTCCAAAAAAAACATTCCCAATTCTCTCCCTTTTTTCCCAGGTTTCATTGGTAACTATTAATAAGCAATTTCCTTCAAAAAAAAAGGAAGACTGTTTTGTTAAGGTCGATGAACCTTATATCAAAATACTGTTTTCAAGCTCTAATTAAAGCGCTTAGATAAGATGCTTAAGATTACAGATTGGATTTGATAACCCTTTTATTTTATATTGTAAATACCTATATGCGTTTTTATGGCCTCACATTAAGTGTTATTTTATAGGTGTGATTAAAATGTTGTCGGTTTTTAATTTTGCAAGCATTTTACATTTAAAAATTAAATTTTGTTTCTGTAATATTTTTGTTATATTTAATAAAAAAACCAAGGTCATGAATTGTACCCCTTTTACCAAAACTAGATTTACCTTTTTATTTTTCTGTTTGAGTTTTTCTTGTATTCTTTTTGCACAAGAGAAGCCATTCACATTGGAAAGTTCCGCGGAGACTTCTAAGTTAGATTTTCGAGTTAAAAAAATTAAAAATGCTGCTATTCAAATGGATGGTGTCCTAGATGAATCGGAATGGATGACCGCTGAAACCATCAAAAAATTCCGACAATTTTTCCCATCAGATAGTCTTGATGCTTTTGGGGATACTCAGATTAAAATGCTCTATGATGATGAAAATCTTTATATCGGAATCACTTGTTTGAGTAAAGGAAGTGATTTTATAAGCAATTCTTTGAGGAGAGATTACGATTTGCTATCTGGAGATAACATTACCCTAATGTTTGACACTTATAATGATCAAAGGAATGCCTTGGCTTTTGGAATCAATGCTTTCGGAGTGAGGCGGGAAGCTTTGATCTTAAACGGAGGCATACAAGAACGAGATTTCTATACCTCTTGGGATAATAAATGGAATGGAGTAAGCCAAAAGGGCGAAACAGGCTGGACCGCAGAATTGGTTATTCCCTTTAAGACCTTGCGTTATAAAGAAGGAAGTAGCCAATGGAGATTTAATGCTTTTCGCTATGATACCCAATTTAATGAAATGAGTTCCTGGGTAAATATTCCCCGCAATTTATTGCCTATTGATCTTGGTTGTATGGGAAAAATGCATTGGGAAGAGCCTTTGACAAAACCAGGAAAAAATATTTCGCTAATACCTTATCTCGCCACCGCAGTTTCCCGAGACTTTAAGAATCTGGATCAAACCAAGGCTGTTGGAAATGTTAATGTAGGAGGTGATGTAAAAATAAGTATAACTCCTTCTCTAAACTTAGACCTTACGGTCAATCCTGATTTTTCACAAGTTGAAGTAGACCGCCAGGTAACTAATTTGTCGCGATTTGAGTTGTTCTTTCCAGAAAGAAGACAGTTCTTTTTGGAAAATGCAGACTTGTTTGATCGTTTTGGTTTGGGGTCCATTACTCCATTTTTTTCTAGACGAATAGGTATTGTCGTTGACACAACTACGGGGCAGAATATTCAAAACCCGATATTATATGGCGCACGTTTAAGTGGAAAGGTAAATGAAAAGTTTCGTATAGGGCTGCTCAATATGCAAACAGCTAAGGATCTGGAGAATGGCGTTCCCAGTTTCAATTATAGCGTAGCTAGTGCAGAGCACCGAGTTTTTACTCGTTCTCATATCGGAGTAATGATGGTTAATAAACAAGCCACCAATAGTGAGCTTTTTGAAGGGAATTTCAATCGTTACAATCGATTGATAGGGATAGAATACCGTTTAGCAACAGCAGATAATAAATGGAAAGGAACCTTTAATTATCAAAAGACTTTTTCTCCTAATGCAAAAGGTTTGGAATCTTCCCACTTTGCAACCGCTGTTTATAATGATCGAAAATTTCGTTTCGAGTGGACTCAATTGCATGTTGGAGAGGACTATAACCCTGAAGTAGGTTTTATTTCAAGGAAAGATTGTTTTATGTATAGTCCAGAGGCTTCTATTAATTTTTATCCAAAGAAAGGAGCTTTGAGTCGGCATTCCGTAGGTATGGATGCTACCTTCATTCATAAGTTGGGCAAGAACGATCCTTATTTGGATGCCTTTAAAATTGAAGAAATTTCCTTGCGACCTTTTTGGAATCTCTGGTTTAATAATTCCTCTACTTTTAGATTTCAAGTGATCTATTCTGACTTGACTTTACTAGTGAATTTTGATCCTACTCGCTTACAAAGTAGTGGGGTGTTTTTACCAGGTGGTTCGAGGCATCAATTTTCATTTATTAATATGAGGTATCAGTCTGATAGACGGAAGAAATTTCATTTTAATCTCAGTCCAACTATTGGTCAATTCTTTGATGGGTTTAGAGCTGGTGTACGAGGAGGGGTAACTTACCGTTACCGACACTTAGGTTTTGTGTCTTTGGATTATAATTATAATTACATTGCATTGGGCGAACCGTTCAAAAAAGTGAATACCTGGTTGTTTGGACCACGGGTCGATCTCACGCTTACCAAAAGTCTTTTCCTAACAACGTTTGTTCAGTACAATAACCAATTAGATAACCTGAATATTAATACCCGTTTGCAATGGCGTTTTAAGCCAGTTTCGGATTTCTATATTTCCTATACTGATAATTACTTGGCACTGCCATTCGATCAGTTTGCAACAAAAAATCGGGCTGTTGTAGCAAAATTCACTTACTGGCTAAACCTATAAAGGGAAAAAGTGAAATAAGACTTTGCAGTATGCTTTTAAAACAACTTCAATACTAATATTTCGATTTTGCGAAACGATAGATAATTTTGATTAATGACTCGGACTGAAATAAAATATAGCAAATATGTTGTTTTGGGTTTAATAATATTGTGCTAGTTTAGTTTTTCAATTTTAAAAGTGATGCAAATGTCTTTCAGCTACCAGTTAGGTTAATTACATTCTATTTGTTAGGTGATAATTAGGTTTAATGTGTCTGGGTCCGTATATTTATTGTGATACGAAGATTATATTGTCAAACGAAACGCTCTATGTCCCTTGTGGCATAGCTGTTATTGCTATGTCTCATACTAAAGTATTTATCAATAGAAATCTTCTTCTTATTTTTTAACTCCTAAAACTTTCATTATGAAAAATTTAGTTCAAGAGTTGGTAGAACTTACCCTTTCTGCTGCTTGTTGTGAGGCTACTAGATAATCTAGGTAGTACTTAAAACAAACCGAATTTAGAGTACCTTACTTCAACCTTAAGTAAGGTACTCTATCTCAATCGGAGGAACATTTTAAAATCCAAAAATCCAAAATCATGATACAGACAACTATAAAAGATAAAGTAGTCTCTTTCGAAGATGTCATGGCTTATACCAATGAAGAAGTTGTTCTTCGCTTTTATGATAACTATGATGTGACACTAGAAGAGGCTCGTGATATTTTTAACGAAATGAAAAAATTTCTCTTCTTGTCAGCAAAGCATATGGGTGAGCATAGAATCTTTACCCATGAACCTCTTTTTATCATTGATGAAATGTGGCATACTTTCATTTTGTTTACCAAAGATTATCGAGCATTTTGTGATAAGTATTTCGGCTTTTTTGTCCATCATCATATTGTAGCCCGAGAAGTCAAACGTCTTGCAATAAAAGAAATCGAAGACGATAGAGAAAAGGCTTCTGCAAAACTCACCCCCATCTTGACAGAGTATTATACTTTGATACATGAAACATTGGGGCCAGAAACCTTAGTCAAATGGATGAAGACCTATGGAACAAAATATACCAAAGAGTATATGACTTCGATTAGAAAACCGATACCTTAGTCTTATCGGATGGATAAGAAAACAAACAAAAGATATTATAATTCTGAAATCTTTTTTGAACGTGCCTGCAAGGTAATTCCTGGAGGTGTTCAAACTTTAGCTAAAGGTTTATCTCAATCTCCTTTGGGGGTTTCTCCCTTTTATGCAGATCGAGCAAAGGGAGCCAAAATCTGGGATATAGATGGAAACGTTTATGTTGATTTTGTCAGCGCTCTAATGGCTATTATTTTAGGATATTCAGATCCTGATGTGAATGCCGCTATTAGCAGTCAATTGAATTCTGGTACCATCTTTTCTTTAAACCACCAATTGGAAGTAGAGCTTTCGGAAAAAATTTGTTCCTTCATTCCTTCCGCGGAAAAAATCCGTTTTGGGAAAAATGGTTCTGATAGCACCACTGCAGCTGTTCGCTTGGCAAGAGGCATTACAGGAAGAGAGCAAATCCTGGTTTGTGGTTATCACAGTTGGCATGATTGGTACATGAGTAGTGCTAGTGATAGTTTTGGTGTACCTTCTTCCTTAAGTCAGTTGACCCATGCTTTTGCATTCAATGATGAACAGGGATATCTTGATTTATTTGAGCAAAAGAAAAAAGACCTTGCCGCAGTCATTATTGATCCCGTTCAGATCGTTGGCCCTAAAGCAGGTTTTTTAGAATTGATTCGAGAAACGACCAAGGAAAATAATACGCTCTTGATTTTTGATGAAACCATTACTGCTTTCCGGTATGCCTTAGGGAGCGTACAGGGGTTTTTGGGTGTCCATGCAGACTTGGTGGTGCTGGGCAAGGGTTTAAGCAATGGTATGCCCCTCTCTGCTCTTCTAGGGCCAGCTAAATACATGGATCATATGGAGAAAATGTTTTACTCCTTTACTTATGGAGGAGAAACACTTTCTATGGCAGGTGCTTTGGCCACCTTAACTAAAATTGAAAACGAACCGGTTTTGAGCACGATTGAAAAAACGGGTAGTTACCTTTTGAAAAACCTTAAAGCTTTAATCCTTGAATACGAAATGCAAGATCATTTTGAATTAGTAGGATATCCTGTAAGAACTCATTTTAAAATTAAGGAACACGGAAAATTATCTATAAGTGAGAAAAAACGATATTTCTCTCAAATAATGTTTTCTAATGGCATTATTAATAATACAATTCATACGATCAATTACTCGCACACTACGGAACATGTTGATCAATTATTACACGCTTATAAGATGTTCTTTGTGGGGCTTCAGAGAAACTATAAAGTATGAAGAAAATTTTTGCAAACGAACTGGAAAACTTAGACTTTTTTTTTCTGCGAACTCCTGTTTTACCTTTCAACCTACTAAAAAAAATATTACCAGAGCAAGATCTAGTTGACTTGACTTACAAGTGGTGGGGAGAGCCTATGGTAAAGGAAGCAATATGGATTGCTTCGAGTCGTCTATATCATTTATTAGATGCCTTTTTTGCTGATGCTTTCTCTCCGAAAAAAAAACTTGATAAATCAGCCTACAAATTACTCCTTACTTTTCTCCGGTATAATCTTCGGATGAGTACTCGATGTACGCCATTCGGACTTTTTGCAGGTTTATCAATGGGTAAAATTGATAGCACTACTCAGCTTAGCCTCCACCGTGAAAATAAATCCAGAAATGTTCGGCCAGATATGGGCCACTTAAATAAAATAATGGAGTGGGTAATGATCGACGAATCCTTGAGAAGGCAGTTGGATTATGGAATCAATAACAGCAGCTATCTTTTCGGAAATAAGATTCGTTTTCTTTCTCGTCAAATAAAAGAAGGGGAGTACCGTTTTTTTATCGAAACGCAGGAAGCGTCCAAATGCTTGACACGGATTTTAGATCATTTGGAAAGTAAAAATATCAAACTTGAAAAGCTGATTCCAATTTTAGAAGAAGAAGGTTATATCGAAAAAGAGGCTTGGGATTTCCTCGACACCCTTATTGAAAAGCAAGTGCTGCTACCTGTATTGTTGCCAGGAGAAAATAGTTTAAGTTATTGGGAAAATTTAACCACTTTTTTTAAGAAAAATACGTCGAATAAACTAGCCCAAAAGTGTCTAAAATATCTACAAAAGACCAAGGGTTTATCAATAGGTATTCGAGAAGTCAATTCTACTCAGGCCCTCAAAGCATACTTTCGTTGGGAATCCGAAATGATACAAGACGAAATGCCATCCGTGGAATACGCTTCAAAAAGACTACAAATAGATTTGTACAAAAAATTGGCAGAGAATAGGATCAAACCCAAAGTGGTCGAGGAACTTAAAAAGTCTGTCAATATTTTGGCACACTTGCCTTTAAAGCAAAAAAGTTTTCATCTAGAAAATTTTAAAAAAAAATTTCGACAGCGATATGGGACGAAGGAAGTATCCTTGGCAGAATTGATGGACCAGGATCTTGGAATCGGTTATCCCATTGGAAATTTTTTACCGGATCAATCTGAAAAAATAATCGATGATTTTTCTTTTAAAAATTCAGGAAGTCAACATTCAAATCCTGAATTCGGTACGACTCCAGCGCATAAAGCTTGGGATGATTTTCTATTGGGAAAATATTTGACCTGCTTGAAAAAAAAGCAAGCCACCTTAGAACTTTCTTCTTCGGAACTACAGCCTTTTTTATCTGATAGTGGATTGGATTGGTCCGATACGGTTTACATGACTTGTTCTATTTTGGCAGCATCGGTAGAAGCACTGGATCGGCAAGAATTTAAAGTGGTCCATTTGAATAGTGGAGGTGGATCAGCCGCAAGATTGTTGAGTCGATTTTACGATTTAGATAAGGCGGTAAAAAAAAGAGTGGAGGAGATCATTCGTATAGAGGAATTAGAGGAGGATTCTATTATTGCCGCAGAAATTCTACATACTCCACTGGCACACCTTGGCAATGTCAGTGGTCAACAAAATCTTCGCCCTTTTACCATTTGCCTTTTTGATCCTTATCCATCAAAACAATCTTTGCCTATTTCTGATTTGATGGTTTCAATAAAAGAGGGAGCTGTTCTATTGCGTTCCAAAAAATGGAATAAGCAAGTGAAACCTTATTTGACGAGTGCCATCAATCCTTATTATCGATCTATTCCACACTTCAAGTTTTTAGGCGATTTGGCGACTCAAGGAATACACCTTCATTTAGCTTGGGATTGGGGGAGATTGAAAACAGTAGATTTCTTGCCAAGAGTAACCTATGGAAAAACCATCCTGGCAAAAGCGAGATGGCAAATCAAGGCCAGCGAATTTAGTGCTGACGTGCTTAAGAATAAGAAGGTTTTTGAGGAAGAATTGGCACAACTTCAAAAAGATAAAACAATTCCCGATTGGATTATTTTACAAGAGAAAAGTCAAAAACTTCCTTTGTCTTTAAAGAGTAGCAGTTGTAAGCAAATTTTATGGGAACAATTGAAAAAATCAAAAGACTTTATTTTGGAAGAATGTCTTTACCGAGCAGATAATCTTTTTCTTTTAGATGAAAATAAAAACCAATATACCAACGAATTCGTTTTCCCATTTAAAGTCCAAAAAAAGAACAATGTTATCCAAGGTAAAACCTTAATCAACACAAAATTGGATGTAAAAAGAAATTTTAATCCTGGATCAAATTGGTTGAGTTTTAATCTTTATTGTGGTGTCAAGCCCGCCGATGATTTTCTAAGAAATACACTAGCCGAGATTGTAGAAGAGATGCGCGATCTTCAGTATGTCGATCATTGGTTTTTTCTTCGTTATCCTAGTCCTTTCCACCATTTGAGATTACGGTTTTATCACCACGCCGGACAAGACAGCGCTAAGTTGATTTATACCTTAATGTCGAAACTGAATAGACCCGATTTTTGGAAAGTTCAGGTAGATCAATATAGTAGAGAGATAGAACGTTATGGTGGCGAAAATATAGAAAACATGGAACAATTGTTTTTTTACGACAGTGAAGCTGTGATAGAAGTTTTATCAAATTTTCGAGACGATATGAAAATGCCCAGGTGGATGATTGGAATCGTGGGGACTCATTTGTTGATGGAGGATTTTGGAATAAATCTAGATCAAAAAGTAAGCTTGATGAATTTTCTTAGGGATAAATTTGCTTGGGAATTTTCCACTTCTTTAAAAGCAAACAATAAAAAATTGAATGCTAAGTTACTTCCTTTTCGAAATGAAATCGATGAATTGATCCGCGATCCTTTAGGAAAGCTAGATGCTCCACTTAAAAATAGTTTTTTGAAACGATCTAAAAGAAATAAAGAAGTCATTCTGCGAATAAAAGAACTCGATCAAAAAGGGGACATACCCATGTCTTTAGAACATTTATGTGGAACTTGTATTCACCTTTTCCTCAACCGTCTATTAGTCGCCAATCAAAGGCATTACGAAGCAGTGATCTACGATTTTATGTACAAACGCTATTTCTCTCAGACCAGGCGTTGAATAAGACTCAAATCAAATACCCATATTTTTTCAATTTACTTTCCGACAAAATACCCTGCGCAATCAGCTCCCGGTTGGAAGCTTTAAATGCCTTTTCGAGATTTTCATATAGCGTTCCTGATTTCCATAATTTGTGATTTTTAGTTCTTTGTTCTGGAGTGAGGAGTTTGACCATGGAATAGGCATAAGGTTTTACCCATTCTGAATATTTTCTTTTGACACTAAGACCAAAATATTTATTGGTCCTTCTATGTAATTCCAAGTCTTGGAAATTAGGACTTTTGTTTTTGTGTACATCAAAAGAAATATCGCTAGGAGGAGGAAGGTCGAATATTTGGTAGAGGTCTTGAAAGAATTGTGTATTGTTATTTTTTAAATCCTCAAAGAATAAAAAATGAATATGCTCCTTTGGGAAAAAGAGTTTGACTGTTTTGTATAGTAAGGAAAAATGACAGAAACTAATATAATCCAAACCTTGAGTACAAGTCAACCAATCCTCAAAAGTGCCGTCATAATAGACACTGTTGAGCGTATCCTTATATCGGGATTCCATCAATTGAATTTGTTCTCTAATCGTAATGATTATTTGGGCATTAGGTGCCTTTTGGGCAATATGCTCTAAGTTTAGTACAAATTTTCCATAGTTTGAAAAGCCTCTTACCATGGTTTCGTCGCTTTCAATATTTACCTGTTTTTCCGCATCATAAAAATCATACACACTAGTCCAAAAATCGGTGGTGGTGAAAAAGCCACTTTTAAAAATTAGATTGATTCTTTGGTCTTTTTCCAAAAGGTATTGTATAGAAGTCGTTCCAGTTTTTGGAAGTCCTATGTGGAAATATTCGGGGTATTGGGGACTCATTGTTTTAAGTTTACGAAAGGATAATTGTCGTTTGTTTTTTTGATGGCGTTTATAGCAGAAAGTCTTTGTGAGGACTGCCCTTTCTGTATGTTTTGACCTTTAAAACGCTTATGTCAATATACAGTTATTTTAGCTTAGTCTGAAATGTATTGGGAGCTAATTGAGCGACTTGTTGTTTAGATGAGAGGAGAAGGTGTGGATTCACTTGATTGGAAAGCCAATCATCTAATTTGCATCCCTTCAAATCGGAAGTTTACTATTTTTTTTACAAAAAATAAATAAGAAAATAAAAGTCCTAAAAGGATTCTCATCTAAGCAGAAAACTTAAAGCGAAATGAATCGCCCCAATAAAGCTGGATGGAGCGACCCAGTTGTTTAGCTCCTAATTCAAAGCCGCATCGAAACGCAGTTTTTAATAGATACCTGCCATAGAAGTACTGAGTTCTGCCAGAAAAATAATAAATTACCTGTAAGGAGATCATTAAAATTGTATTTCAAAGACAGAGACTATACTGTTTTTATTGGAAATCAAAAAAGGAACCTGGTCCGATTTTTAACCTGGTCTATACCCTTATAGACCCAAAAAATTAAAGCTTATGAAAAATTCAATATCCATTTGGATTTGGGTATTAATCTTTACCCAAAATCTACAAGCCCAAAAAATTACCTTCTTTGAATCGGGGATACAATCTGCCCAAAAAGATCATGGGAACACCATAGAGGAAGGTGTAATTATGGAGTTTAGCACTTCTAAAGTACAAACGTTTACTCACAATGCTCCTTCAATATTTGAGATGGATATCCCGGTAAATAGGGATGGCAAACAACTCCATTTGAAGTTGAACAAAGTCGATATTTTCGCAGAAGGGTTTCAGGTTTTTTCGAATTCCATGCCTGAACTAGCGCTCGATTTGGACCTTGGAATTCACTACCACGGAACGATAGAAGGAGAAGCAAATTCCCTGGCGGCCATCAGTATCTATCAATGGCAAATCAGTGGAATGATGAGTACCTCAAAAGGAGTTTATAATCTGGGTAAATTAAAAAACGAGGAAACCAAGCACCTGGTATATCTCGATAAGCAACTCGAAGAAGATAACCCTCCGCCTTGCCTGATGAATAGTGGTGGCATTGCTTATGAACCCAAGATGTTAGAATACAGTGAGGAAGACGCAGCAGAAGGAGACTGTGTCGGAATTTATGTGGAAGCAGATGGAACGGTTGCAGATGCTAGAGGGGGAGTAGCGGAAGCCGTCGCCTATGTTACTGCAATTTTCAATCAAAGTTTTATCCTTTATGCCAATGAAGACATTTGTCTTTGTCTCTCTGAACTTTTTGTATGGGAGTCGAATATAGTTGACCCTTATCCCGGTGGTAACGGACTGGACTATCTTAATCAATTTAAAGCTAATACCGATGATATCAACGGTGATTTAGGACATTTGGTCGCCATGGATAATCAGGGAGGATTAGCGGCTCAAGTTGGTGGATTGTGCAATCCAGATGTTGATCAAAGATTATGCTTTAGTGGACTCATCAACCAAGACCCGATTGATGTTCCTACCTACTCTTTTAATGTCTATATAATTTCTCACGAAATGGGACACCTAATGGGCTCCGCCCATACACAGGCCTGTGTTTGGAACGGAGATGGTACCGCTATTGATGGCTGTCCTGGTTCTACGGAAGGGCCTTGTCCTGTGCCTCCTAATCCTATCGATGGAGGAACCATTATGAGTTATTGCAATAGTAATCCAGTAGGTATTAATTTTAATTTGGGCTTTGGAGAGCAACCTGGAGCCGTCCTCCGCAATACCGTAGCGAATGCTACTTGCTTAGGTACTTATTGTCAGGAAGTTATCTGCGATGCTACTTTAGTCCAATTTGGTTACGGAGATGACTGCAATGATTATGCAGATGATCTTGATCCTTATGTTATCTCTCCTTGTGTCGAGAAGGTCACTAATCTTGAACCCTATAATGGCAATAGCGGCGCTTCTTGTTCCGCAGGAATCATCTGTGTTTCCAGTATGGTCAACGGATGGGAATTTACGATGACGGCCGCAGAAGCGATAGAAATCAATCAAGTCATTGCCTCCTTATCCTATCCAATCAATATAAGTGCAGGAGGGCCCGCCAATGAAAATGATTGCCTGATAAACTTCCCTAACTTTCCTTATGTGATTACTTTTTCTGTCAACGGTGCTCTTCCAATACATACGCATACCGGAAGCATTCCAGGAAGCACCATTCTTGTTTTTATCGACGAATTAATTTCCATCCCCAGTGGTATTATCCTGGGCCCCAATGATGAATTGACGGTGCGAATAGATGGAGAAGCAACGACTACTGATTGCGATTTATTCGAATTGAGTGGCTTAAGCGTTGGTGGTTGTTGCAGCAATCCTTGCCTTGATAATTGGGTAGACCTTGGCCCAGATCAAAGCATTTGCTCCGGAGAGGAAGTGACCTTAAATGCCACAATCAATACGCATGGAACGATCAGCCGCAGTGTAGATAGTAAAAAAGATGACGCCGAAGAAAATACAGCAGATGGAGCAATCAATCGGTACAGTTCTGATTTGGAAATGGTGTATCACGAAGGAGATATTCAACTCGTGGGTATTCGATTCAATCAAATAAACATTCCTCAAGGAGCCCTAATTACC
>CALLVY010000348.1 GCA_938015925.1 uncultured Saprospiraceae bacterium | reverse complement strand
TTGATTCATAGGAAAAGAATTCTAGTAAACTCATGGAGTAAACGCTGTTATTCAAAAAAAATCAAAGATTTTCAGGGCCTCTGAAACCCTATAATATACGGCGCTCTCTACGGAGTAAAATCATTGTTGAAAATTAGATATCTCACATTTCGTATAATCAATGTTTATCCCTGATAATCAGAGACTTAAGATAATCTTATTTTCTAAAAAGGCAACAAATTCCGTCGTTTAATCTGTGATAAAAATCTTACTCCAAAGGGCTTTTGAAGCACTATTTTGCCAATTAGGTGGTTTAAAACCCGATTTTAACTGGACTATATTTACAATATCAAACGACGGGGAGATAAGGTAAATATAGTAAATTCTCTCAACCCGCCCCAAAAGCATTTTAAAGAAGGTCAAAAAACCAACAAATTCTCATTCTACTTTGGCTTTTAGAGATAAAATCTGATATGAAAAACACAGAAGCTGTCCATCAATTGATCCGCACTTTGAGTAAAGCGGAAAAGCGTCATTTCAAAATGGCTGCTTCTAGGTATTCTAAAAATAAAAATAATTACATCCTCCTTTTTGATGCTATAGATCAACAAGAGGAATACAATGAATCTAAACTTAAAAGAAAATTTAAGAACCAAGCGTTTGGGCAAAATTTAGGAAAAACAAAATACCTCCTTTATGAGCTATTGCTCAAATCATTGCGCCCTTTGTATAACTCCAAAAATATCACCAAGCAAATTCAGGGTTTACTGCACTCAGTTGAATTCCTGTTTTCCAAATCACTCTACGAACAAGCTTATGCCTTGATTCGAAAAGTAAAAAAACAAGCATTACATTTCCAATTATACCCTCTATACTACGAAGCCTTAGGCTTTGAAAAAAAATTAATCACCTACATTCCACAAAAGAATGTAACCCAGAAAACATCAAAAGTATTAGAAGAATTTGATAAGATTGCTGGATTAATTAGAATGGAAATGCGGTATCGGGTCTCCAGCGAAAAACTCCACTTCACTTCTCTCACTGCAGATAATGAGTTGTGGGTCAAAACACTTGAGAAAGAAATTGAAAACCTCCCCATTGGAGATTTTCAAAATCAGCCAACATTTATCTGCAATTTACTGAATAAAGAAATTCAATCTCTTGATGCTTTTTCTCATGGCGATATTACCATGGCTCTGAAGTATCAAGAAGAAATCCAACAATTGTGGATCAAAAACGCGCATTTGATTCCTGTTTTTTCAGAGGATTTTAGTCGAACCAACCAAAAACACATTCAATACTTACTCCATAAACCGGGGAAAGAAGACAATCTGATTGAAGTCATTCTTTACCTAAAAGGCCAGCAAGCCAACATAAATAATGAAGAGGAAAAAGAGAAGCTGCAAGTACAAACGCTGATCTTGGAATTTATCATTAATCTCACGCAAGGCAATTTGCAGATTTGTACGCTTATCAAACTAACCATTTTTGAGAAACTTAGTCTTTTGGAAAAGGTCATCAGTCAGCCATTGCAAATGCAGTTTTACTACCATGTAAGTATTCTCAATTTTCTCAAAAAGGAATTTGATGAAGCTTTGGAATGGATGATCAAAACAAAGACGATCGCCGTGCAAAATTACTATCCTCGTTCTCAGAGGTTTTGCAAAATTCTGGAGTTACTTACTCGATATGAATTGGGAGATTATGAATATCTGGAGTGCGCCATTAGAAATATGTATCGTTCGTTAAAAAACGAACCTCAAAAAAACGAAATCGAGACCCTGGTACTTCGATCAGTCAAAAAACTAATCAATGTTTCCCATCGGTCTGAAGTCCATAATATTCTAGAAAACCTTTATGACTGTTTACAAAAGATGGATCATCAAACAGTCACTCAAGATCACTTGCAAACAAATTTATTATTCCAATGGATCAATAAACATTTGACCCAAGAACACCCTGAACAACGGAATTAAATAATCGTCACAAGGCGATTCTTTAATTCTCCTCTAAAATATTCTTAATCTAACACCTTAGATTATACAAGAATTATTATTGCTCTCTCTAAGTCGAAAGCCTGGCTGTTCTCAACAGTTGGGCTTTTCCTTTTCTATTTTGGCTAAAAAAGACAGGCTATGATTTAGCAAGTGCTGTGCATGTTCTGGAAGCTCTTCTTTTGCATAAGGATGACTTCCTCCAAAAACATGATTGGCTCCTTCTACCAAATGAACTTCCAAGTTTTTATTCCAAGAGGCAAATGCCTCTGTAACCGATACCGGAACCGCAGGATCTGCCGTACCGTGGATAAGGAGCATCGGCTTTTTCAGATTTCGGATATGGGTTTCCAGATCGTATTGCTCCGAATTTTTCACAAAATCTTGATATAGCTGGTAATACAGTGGCATCAATTGCCCTGTTCGGCCATTTTTGATTTCGAAAACACCTGTTTTTCGCCAATTCTCAATCAATTCCTCTTTGCCGTTCCAGGCATAAGCCAAGTCCTTTACAGAAGCCCATCCGATCCACGATTTCACCCTGGAATCGGTTGCTGCTTTCAATGCCGTAGTACCTCCTCCCCTGCTATGCCCAATCAGAGTCACTCGATTCAAATCCAACTGGTCAGGTGGTAAAAAGTCTCCTTTTTCTAATTTATCCAAGATCGCTGTCAAATCTGCCAGTTCTTTAGCATAATTATTTTGCCCAAAGGCCTCCAAATCTGCAAAATCCAGTGGAGATTCCAAGGTAGTTCCATTATGAGAAAAATTAAATTTCAGAAATACATATCCTGCTTTGGCAAACTCCTGCGCCAAAACATCCCAAATCCCCCAATCTTTAAATCCTTTGAATCCATGAGCAAATATTAAGACTGGCTTGGAACTCTGATTATCTAGGGCATAGACATCGGCCAAGAGCTTTATTCCTTGATTAGTTTCAACAATTATATTTCTTTTGATGTTCATTTTATACTTGTATCTTGTGTTAATGAAAAGGCAGGGCAGTCCCTATAAACTCCTCCTCTTTGACAAAGCATTAATATTAGAAGAAGATTTGTCAAAGCAATAAACTGTTCTGAAAAATAAGCATTTATGATTAAAACCTTGGCTTCCATTAAGGCTCCTATTGAATCGGAGCTGGAAACATTTGAACAGCGATTTCGTGATTCGATGCGAAGCAAGGTTCCTCTATTGGACAAAATCACCTATTATATTGTTCAACGGAAAGGGAAACAGATTCGCCCAATGTTTGTTTTCCTTTGTGCACGACTTTGCAATCCAACGACTGATTCCACCTATACTGCAGCTTCTTTTATTGAGTTGATTCATACGGCATCACTGGTACATGATGATGTAGTCGATG
>CALLVY010000347.1 GCA_938015925.1 uncultured Saprospiraceae bacterium | reverse complement strand
GCCTCCGGCATAAGTCACTTTACCTCCAACATTCAGCGCTGATTTTCCTTTGATCGTAAATTCTTTTGCCACCAAAGCATTGAAGGCATAACGTCCATTGAAAGAAACATTTCTCAATTGTCCATCGCTTCCTTTGTACTTTGAATCAAACAAAGAACCAGTGATCAGAAAATAATAACCTTGACTAAAAAACTTCTCTAAGGTCAGCTCTAAGCCATAGTTGCGAGCAGTTCCATCATTGGTCAGCGTATCGGGAAAAAGTCGAGAAAAACCAGAACCACTATTGGTTAAAGAGTAAGAACTTGGATCGACTTCTACCGGGATATTGGTCAGGTATTGAAAATAAGTTTCTGCCTTAAAGCGCATGTTTTTGGCAAACAATTTATTGTAAGACAATACCGCGTGATTGCTTTTAGTCAGCCCCATCCCCTTATTGTGTTCTTGCGGATCTCCATCAATCGTTTCGGCACCATAAAAATACAAATAAGGCGATTGTATCTGAGAATGAATGCCCATTCCAAAACTTATTTTTTGTCGATTACCCAAATCATACGCCGCACCCACACGAGGTTCGATGGGCGACAAACTATTGTCATTGATAGAAAACCACAGGCTCGTGAGCCCTCCGGTCAAAGTTAGTTTTTCGGTGGCTTTATATCGAAAATGAACGTAAGGCTGTAGCAGTAGAGCCGAAGATTTATTGTCCCAACGCACGCGCCAATCATCGCCAAGGATCGGTTCGCCATCCGCTCCTCCAACAACATTCCGAACACTATCAATAAAATTAAAAGTATACAGATCTGCATTGAACCCAAACTTGACGGAGCCTTTAGCATTCAATTTTTTATTGACAAAAACATAACTCGAAAACTTCCCCTCCGAAAAAGTATAATCCAAAACCGGAGGCAAAGAATCAACTACAAATTTCTTATCTACAATTCTTCTAAAAATAAGATCGTGATTGGTATTCACTTCAATTCCCGAAGCCGCGACACTCGCTTTGATATAAGTATCGGTGCTCAGCGGTTGAGAATAATTGATTCCTACGACTCCCATTTTCGAACCAAAATACTGATCGCGATCATTGGCTCCAAAAATCAAAGTCTCATCAGCAGGCGCCTCCTCTTCACTCAATACAATGTCAATATCACTATTCCCTCCAATTCCCCACAAAGCCAGATAACCATTATTCTTCAAAGGCATATTGATTCGAAAAGAAGCATCCTGATAGCTGGGGATGGCATCTGTTCCAACATTTATATTCAAAGCACTAAATAGCGAAAGCGTAGAATAGCGATAGGTCGCCAAATAGGAAATTCCTTTCTCCTTAGAGATCGGTCCTTCCGCCATCAACTCCGTACCAAGAAAACCCAACTGAGCAGAAAACTCATGTTTTTCATTATTCCCATTTCTCATTTTAAGATCAAAAACGCCCGCGATGCCATTGCCAAATTCTGCGGGAAAAGCGCCCGTAAAAAAATCGGAGTTGGCTAAAAATTTATTATTCAGAATGGTTACGGGACCACCACCGGTACCAGGAATTGCAAAGTGATTGGGATTGGGAATATTGATCCCATCTAAACGCCAAAGTACTCCTTGTGGAGAATTCCCGCGAATGATGATGTCATTCCGCGAATCATCTGCACCTTGTACTCCCGCGAAATTGGAAGCCATCCGAGCCGGCTCTCCGCGGCTACCCGCATAACGATTGGTTTCTTCTACCGAGAATTCCCGCGCACTGACCGTCGCCATTTCATTCGTCACTTCTCCATTCCGTTTTTTAGCCGTGACCACCACTTCGTCTAAGACCACACCGGATTCTTCCAGGTTTACATTCAAAATCACTTCTTTACCCGAACTCACAATGATATTATTCATCACGGCACTCTGATAACCGATATAACTAAACTCCAAAGTCTGTCGACCTACGGGCACTTTTTCCAAACGGTAATTGCCATCCAAATCCGTGGTTACGCCAAGTAGATCTCCTTCTATCGAAGTTACCAGAACATTGACCCCAATCAAGGGAAATTGAGATTCTGCATCTACCACGGTACCTCTGATCGTTTGGGTAACGTCTTGTGCATCAAGCGAAGCAGTGAGTAAAAACAAAAAAGGAAAGAAAAAGAAAGAACGGAAATTAATCATAGCTGGGTGTATTTTGATTAAAGTTGTTTGAAAAATCATGATAAAATCATGGAGGGCTTTTAAACAACTTCTTTAAAAGCATTGCGAAAATCACAATTTTATCTCTAAAAAATCGTCACTGCCAAGGTCTTAACTATCGCCTGTTGGTTTGTAGTAGATCCCGCAAAAGATATAATTTTATTTTGCTCATATTAGGAATTAGTGAGTAAAGCCTAGCATCTCCTTTTAAAGCATTTGATGCTTAAGCAAGCCAAGGGAGGAAAATCGTGAAGCAGGCATTTTATCAAACAGCAAAGGGCAAATCATTACAATTTGCCCTTTGCAGAGACCGAAATCTCTAGGAGGTCGGTAAGGACAATTAGTGGTTGTGTCCTTCATGGCTACCGTGGTCATGCCCTTCGTGGCTACCGTGGTTATGTCCTTCGTGGCCATCGCCAGCACCTTTGGCATTTTTGTTAGCGACATAGTCCATTCCACAAACCGGGCATTTTCCAGCAGCATCACTACCACTACCTTTACAATGCATTGGGCAAATATAAGCGGAAGCATATTCTTTCCTTGCTTCAGGTGGCGTATCTCCTCCAACTCTTTTGGTTGGTTTTTCTGTTTTTTCAAGAGTAGTCGCTGCATTATCAGCAGTTCCGGTGTTTCCACAAGAAAGGATAAAGAAGGATGCAAAAACTAGTATCAAAGCACTAAGCGTTATTTTTTGAATAGTCATATTTGTTTATTTTACTAGGTAATAAAATTTTAAATGGTTTTAGAAACTCTTTTGGTCTCGAAAGTAAATTTAAAACTTATGATTTGAATTATAACTATAAAATAGCTTTGAATTGGTTACTTTGTTTCGGTAAACACCTAAAATCATCAAACTTTATGTTCGCAAAAGTATTTCTTACCCGCCAACTTCCTTCTCAAGTCATGGAACTATTGAAGCCGCAAGTCGACCTAAGTTACAATACAGAAGATCGAGTATTGAGCAAGACAGAGATCATCGAAGGCCTTCGAGGTAAAAAAGGATTGCTTTGTTTATTGACGGATACGATTGACGCGGAGGTGATGGATGCTGCACCGGATTTGAAAATCATTGCGAATTATGCGGTTGGATTTAATAATATTGATTTGGCCGCAGCCAAAGCCAGAGGTATTTGGGTGAGCAATACACCGGGTGTACTTACTGAAGCGACGGCTGAACTTACGATGAGTCTTTTGTTGACCACTGCTCGTCGGATTGTAGAGGCCGATCAGTTTACACGAAGTGGGCTTTGGGGGGGCTGGGGGCCATTGCAATATTTGGGAAAAGAAGTTCATGGAAGTACTTTGGGAATCATTGGGCTAGGGAGAATAGGCAAGGCCGTGGTCAAAAGGGCTCGGGCGTTTGGAATGGCAATTATTTATTGGAACCGAACTCGCCTGGAAATTGCAGAAGAAAAAGAATTGGGTATTCGTTATTTTTCCAAGGAAGAAGTTTTACGGCAATCTGATTTTGTCAGTTTGCATTTGGCCTACACGGCAGAGACGCATCACCTGATAGATAGTGCTGCTTTGGCGATGATGCCTACGGGAAGTTTTTTGATCAATACGGCTCGTGGAAAAATCGTTGATGAAAAGGCTTTGGTCAAAGCTTTGCAAAGCGGACATTTGGGCGGTGCCGGACTCGATGTGTATGAAGAAGAACCACGCATTCATCCTGCCTTATTTCAATTCCCCAATGTCGTCCTTCTACCTCACCTTGGCAGTGCCACTTTAAAAACCAGAACTGCGATGGGTTTATTGGCGGTAGAAAATTTGCTGGCAGGACTGCAAGGAAATGTACCTCCTAATGCAGTTGGATAAAAACAAATTACTCTCTACAATAATCCTCCAATTTAGCGATCAACTCCTTCCCTTCCGATAAATCTCCTTTGATGGATTTCCACCAATTCAGATTAGTACAAGCCCCTTCCCTATTGTCTAATTTGAAATACAATTCTGCGCGCAAGAGCACATAAGCAGGATCGGTACTGTCCAATTCTATTTGAGCATCTATATCAGCCAATGCGCCTTTGAGGTCTCCCATTTGCGACTTGCAAAGCGCTCTATTGTAAAAGGGGTGTTGGAAGTACTTGTCTGTGGAAATGGCTTTATCGAGAAAGGTGATGCCCAATTCGCAATTTTGAGCATTGTTGTAGCAATCCATCGTATAAGAATAACCAAGCATATGATATGGCTCTTTACCTTCTGGGTTAACTTCCAGTGCAGCGTAGAAAATGTCTTTGGCATTTTCGAATTCGCCCAATTGTATGGCAGTCATGCCATTGGCAATCAAGGTATCGTATGGATTTAAATTATCTTGAGTGAAGGCCAGGAATCCTTGTATTAGAAAAACAAAGACCAAGAGCTCTTTCATGGGAGTTCGCATGTGTTGTTTTATTCTAGGTATGTGCTGAATCGGTGAATGTTTTTTTTTAATACTATATAGTCACTATTCACCGAAGGAAGGTTGCATCACGTATGCAATTTAAATGTTAAACTCAAACATTTTTGAGTTCTCTAACAAATTCCGTGTGTGAGTCAACCACAACTTTTGTTAGAGAATGTCTTTTTTAGGAAATCCAAGTTTAAAATCAAGCCTCCTCCTTTCTTATTCAGACCATCAAAGACAAAAAAAGTAACGTTATTTTGTTGGCTTATTCTCCCAATATACTTTTCAAATCAGCAGGCGAATAAGCGACTGACTTAAGCGTTTTGTTATCGGAGGTTCGGTAAATCAAATAAAGCTCTCCTTCCTGCTTCATGTAACAATCGGTGTCTTTGTTTTCTTTATAATGTTTGATGGTCGCTTCTGCTTCTTCCAAAGACTTACAAGCTTTACTCATATTCGATCTTTGCACTTCATCAAAAAGGGTTTTAAACTTTCCCCCCAAACCAAACTCCAAGACCGCACCAGAAAGGACGTATTGAATATCGCAAAGCGCATCTGCTATTTCGACCATATCATTATCCGCAATCGCTTCTTGCAATTCCTTTAGTTCTTCGGCGATTAGGTCAACTCTCAATTGACATCTTTTTGGCGAAGGAATCGTCGGTTCTGATAAAACCGGATGTTTAAAGGTATGGTGAAATTCAGCTACTTGATTGAGTGAATCCAATTGTTCTAATTTGTTAGTCGTCCCTTTTTCCATTTTCTTTTCTGTTTTTCTCATTAAATAAGTCAATAAGAGCGCAAATATAGCGAATACTTAAGTGATTCCCTTCCAATTCTCGTCAACGAAATTCGGCTACGCCCTTAAAACTTTCAAAGCCTTTCTCCTCTTCAAGCCTTCCTCCCTAAATGACTCCCAACCAAAGCGGAAGCAGGGAGAATCTCCTTGAAAATGCCCATAAACCTGCAAAAAAACCTACATTTTAGTCTCTTGTCATACACTCTGGCTCAGATTTAGCATATCATACCTTGGATCTGTTGTATTTTCAACAATTTAAGCTTAATTTTAGGGGCTAACTCCTTGATATTCTGTCTTTTGACAAAATTCATCGATTACATCCCTCCCGTTTTGGCTAAAATTCTAGTTTCCACTTCGTTCCTTTAAAGATTAAATCCCTCTTATTGCATCAGTTTACTGAACAATGCAGCCTAGGATTATTGAACTAAGTAAAGTTGAAAAACAGGTTTCCGGGTTCTCCATTTCCCAAAAGCCCAATAAATATGAAGAAGACACTACTTTTACTGACCCTGTTTATTCTTAACGCTGTCGCTTATGCACAGGTTAGCTATACCGCAGATGACTTCATTCTCCCTTATGAAGGCACCTTTCGCCCTGGCGTAAATCCAGGAAGTACGCCGCCTTGGACGGACGAACAACTAGCAGATATCGCTGCAGGAAATGAAGCCCTCGGTCTAATTGGTGCAGGTGTAAAAGCCATGCGCCCATTAATGTCCGAAGAATTTGTAGAGCGCTATGGATACGACTTCAAAATTCCTACTTATCAATATTACGATCAACGCGGCTTAAAAGACAATACGCTCATCGTTGGTTTCCCTTCTGAAGAACACCGCGAACAGGCCTACTACTGCCCCAGCGCACAATCCGAACTTTTTGCCAACCTCTATACCGACATCTGGGACAATGGCGAAAACGGCACCCCCGTCAATGACGAAAACTACTATGCGCTTTACCTCTATAAAATGCTCACCCGCTATAAAGACTATGTCAAGTTTTGGGAAATATGGAATGAACCGGGCTTTGATTATACGGGCGCTTTAGGTTGGTTTCCAAAAGGTGCCGATGGCAACTGGTGGGACAATAATCCCGATCCCTGCGACTATAAATTACGCGCACCGATTTTTCACTATGTCCGCATCTTACGCATCAGCTATGAAGTCATTAAGACGGTAGATCCCGATGCTTATGTTACACTCTCAGGAATTGGATATCCTAGTTTTCTAGATGCCATTTTGAGAAATACCGACAATCCGGTAGATGGAAGTGTAACGGCTGAATTCCCTAGAGGAGGAGGTTCTTATTTTGATGTATTGGGCTTTCACTCTTATCCGCATTTTGACGGGAGTGTAAAAGTTTGGAGTGATTCGATCAATGGCTTTTTATATACGCGTCATTCCGATGATGCCGCTGCGGGTATTACCAAAACCAAAAATATTTTCCAAGGCGTTTTAGATGAATATGGTTACGATGGAGCCACCTATCCCAACAAAGAATGGATCATTACCGAATGTAATATTCCACGCACAGAGTTTGGTGATTTTATTGGCTCTGAATTGGCGCAAAGAAATTTCACCATGAAGGCTTATGTGGAAAGTGAACTCAGTGACATTCTGCAACTTCATATTTACCGCCTGGGAGAAGAAGGGAAACCTGCTACCGCCTACGGGGAATTTGAAGTCATGGGTCTTTACCAACATTTGGAAACAACCGACGTCGGCTACCCTATCCCCAATGAATCTGCCATTGCCTACAAAACCACCTCCGACGAACTCTTTGGAAAAACTTATGATCCGCTTCGAACCGAAGCCCTCAACTTACCCAGCCACATCAAAGGCGCGGCCTTCTATGATGAGAACAATAGTTACACCTATGTCCTTTGGGCCAAGACCCTTACCGATCGTTCTGAAATAGCAAGCGCAACTTACTCTTTCCCCAGCGCCATTGACCAAGGCAATTACCTGCTCAGAGAATGGGATTTTTCTCAAGTACAGGAACACCAAGTCATTAGTGGCCAAGGCATCAACCTAAGTTCTACGCCTATCTTTTTAAGAGAAGCACTTTATACAACGGCTCAATTTGAAGACTGCGTTGGCGAATCCATCGAACTCAATGCGCTGAATATTTCAGGAGTAGATAGTTGGGAATGGAGTATGCCTGGAGCAAGTCCCGGATGGGCCAACACTTCGCAAGTCAATCTTAGTTATGCCAATCCTGGCTCCTACGAAATAACTTTAATCGCCAAAGCCAATGGGTCCACCGTCGGCGTCCATACCGAAAATATTCGCATCGGAGAAAGCCCTCAAGCCAACTACAGTTCCAATATCTCTGGTCCCATCGGCCGATTCACCAATGCTTCTTCTCCCAATGTCCAAACTTATCTTTGGGATTTTGGCGATGGCAATACCAGTACCGATGCCAATCCACAGCACGTCTATGAAGTGAGCGGAAATTATACCGTTAGTCTTACTGTAGAAAATACTTGCGGCAGTCATACTTCCAGCAAATTTTTTGAGATCATCGTTCCTTCTACTACTATGATTAGCAATACGGCTAAAGATGGTATTGATCCGTATAATGGTCCTTTCCGTCCAGGGGTCAACCTTGGTATTTATCCACCTTGGACTGATGAAGACTTAGCAGATATTTCTGCGGGAAACATCCACAAAGGAATTCCAGGCATTGGTGCCAAGTCTGTTCGACCAGTACTCTATGAAGAATTCTTGGATTATTGGGGCTATGATATCCGCCTCGAAACCTTCCAGCATTATGTCAATTTAGGAATGGAAGACAATACGCTGATTGTTGGTTTTCCTGCCGATCATCACCGCGATCCGAACTTCTATTGTCCAACGCATCAGTCCGAACATTTTGCCAACATGTATACCGACATCTGGGACAATGGCGAAAATGGAACACCCGTCAATGACGATAATTATTATGCCCTGTATTTATACAATGTAGCCATTCGCTACGGCAAACACGTCAAGTTTTGGGAAATCTGGAATGAGCCAAGTTTTGATTATTCCAGTCTCAATGGTTGGTTGCCGCCAGGACAGCGAGGCAATTGGTGGGAAAACGATCCTTACTCCTGTGATTATAAATTGCGGGCACCAATTCAACATTTTGTCCGACTACTGCGCATTAGCTACGAAGTTTTAAAAACAGTAGATCCGGATGCTTATGTCACCCTTTCCGGCGTGGCCTTTCCTAGTTTCCTCGATGCCGTTTTAAGAAATTCAGACAATCCAGTAGACGGAGCAATCAGTGCGACTTATCCACATAAAGGAGGAGCTTATTTTGATGTCATGGGTTTTCACTCGTATCCCCATTTCGATGGAAGTACGAGTTACTATGACGTTGGTTTGGGAGGCTGGGTTTTCAATCGCCATTCTGATGCGGCGGCGGATGGGCTCGAACGTTCTCAGGATACTTTAGAGCAAGTGCTTTATCAATATGGTTATGATGGCAATACTTATCCAGAGAAACATTGGATTGTTACGGAAGCCAATTTACCGCGTAAAGCTTTTGGTATTTTTATTGGTTCGGATGAAGCTCAGCGAAATTATATCATTAAGACTTTTGCCAATTCGGTGATCAATAATTTTCTACAATTGCACATCTATAAAATTGCGGAAGATACCAAGTACGATGAAGCAGGTTTCGAGTTTGACTTAATGGGACTTTATGAAAATCTAAAAGGAACCGATCCCAAAGATAAAGCAGCCGTAATGACGGAAGAAGGCATTGCGTACAAAACCAGTTCGGATATTTTATACGGCGCTACTTATGATCCACAACGAACGGCTTTGCTTCAGCTCCCCAACAATATTGGTGGTGGTGCTTTTAAAGATGTCAATGACGATTACACTTATATTCTTTGGGCGAAAACGACCATTGATAATTCAGAACAAGCCAGCGCTACGTTTTCATTTCCTATGGGAATGAACATCAATCAAGTGACCCGTCGCGCCTGGGATTATTCCATTACGCAGGAGAAGCAAGACATCAGTAGTCAAAATATTGACTTGACTGCTACGCCTATTTTCCTTTCGGAAAATGTGGAGATTTTAATTCCACCCATTGCTGCTTTTCGAGCAAATCCAGCAAGTGGTTGTTCTCCGCTAAGTGTTACTTTTCAAAACATCAGCCTAGGTGCAGAATCCTATGAATGGTCTTTCCCAACGGGAACGCCCAGCACTTCTACCGAAGAAAATCCAACGATTGTTTTTTCT
>CALLVY010000346.1 GCA_938015925.1 uncultured Saprospiraceae bacterium | reverse complement strand
CCTGCGGTATTTGTATACTCTGCAAAAGTCCTCTTTATTGATGGTTTCGAACAAGTTTACAAAGGAGATATTACCTTGATTAGATAAGATCTTTTAAAGCATATAAAAAGCCTCCTGGATTAATTTCCGGGAGGCTTTTTTGTAGTAGGAAGAATTTCAACAGAAGCTTTAGAAGCCTCGTTTTTGATCTAAGACCAAAGTGGATCTGGATAGACTTCTTCTTTATTCAAACCCGACAAAGCCGCTTGAACGGTCGCTTTATCTTCTTTGTAAGTAACACCGTACCATTTTTCTTTTGAAGGCAATACCGCTACTTTCATTAATCCTTTTTCCATCAAATCATTGACCACTAATGGAATGTAAAATTCTGCCCTTGGGTCATCTTTATGAGCTGCCGCAAATCGGATAAAGTGTTCGCGAATGGATTCAAAGATCGAAGGATGAAAGCCCCAAAGATTCATCGAAACCAAAGAGTCTTCCGGCAAAGCTACTTTTTCTTCCTCCAATTAATAATAAACCTGGCCATCAATTCTCTCGATTTTATGTCTTTCTACAACGGTTTCCAAAAAGTTTTTTTCATCCATTGCACACACCCCACGAGACACAGAACCATTATCGGACAAAGTCTTTGCGAGTTCAAATCCTACCATCGCAGAATGATCCGGCGCAGCCATGTCTCTTAGAAAATCGCCAATCATCTGCATGGAAGTAACGCCGTAATAATCATCCGCATTCACGACTGCAAAAGGTTCGTTAATTACATCCGCAGCTACCAAAACCGCATGCGCCGTTCCCCAAGGTTTTTCCCGGTGGATTTTCTCCGTCATTCCCGGAACAGGTGTATCCACTTCCTGAAAAGCAAAGACGACTTCAATTTTATCTGCAAATTTATTGGTGATCTTTTCTTGAAAGTCTTTAGAAAAACTCTCTCGAATAATAAAAACGACTTTGCCAAAGCCTGCTCGTAAAGCATCGTAGACCGAATAGTCCATGATCGTTTCTTGAGATGGCCCAACGCCGTCCAATTGTTTTAAACTTCCGTAACGGCTTCCCATTCCGGCCGCTAGTACCATTAGTGTTGGTTTCATATTCAAAGGTGATTGATTGATTCTAAAATAAGATAAAGGAGCGATCGAAAAATATTTTAAAGCCGCAAAGGCTAAGAAAAGAATAAGCTTAATAGGTTTTTTGGGGAGACTATGCGGTTTATAATTTTTGAAATGCCTGCTTTACCTAGTATTGAGTTACAAAAGACTCGCAAGTTAAAATTTTTGTATATATTTCGAATAAGATTGACGCTATTTCTAGCTTAATTGTATTTCTAGCTAGTAAGACGGTTCGATATCGGAGAACGATGAAGAACGAACTAAAAGTCAACAAAGACATAAAAGGTATAGGTCAATTACCGCAGACCTCACAGATGCCTCCGTTCATTTTTACGATCGAAGGTCAAATATCTGCGAATTCTGCGGGAAACCCTAACAGTATTCTACTACAAAACGAACATCATGAAACTAACTACCCTCGATTGGTCCATTGTCGCAATTTACTTCCTATTTGTCTTAGTGGTCGGCCTGGTCGTCTCCCGAAAATCTAACTCCACCCTGAGTGATTATTTCCTCTCTGGACGTAATATGCCTTGGTGGCTATTGGGAATCTCTATGGTCGCTACGACCTTCTCGGCAGATACGCCCAATTTGGTAACGGGTTTGGTTCGGGTAGATGGCGTCGCGGGGAACTGGGTCTGGTGGGCTTTCTTGCTGACCGGGATGTTGACCGTTTTTGTTTATGCGAAATTATGGCGTAGATCAATGGTAGTCACTGATATTGAGTTTTATGAATTGAGGTATAGTGGTCCTGCCGCGGCATTTTTAAGAGGATTTCGAGCGCTCTATCTGGGGCTGATCTTTAATGTGCTGGTGATGGGTGCCGTTTCTTTGGCAGCGGTAAAGTTTGGAGAAATTGTATTGGATATGCCCGGCTGGCAAACGCTTTTGATTGCAGGATCGATCACTGTGCTTTATAGTACGATTGGTGGTTTGAGAGCGATCTTGGTGACCGATTTTGTTCAATTTATTTTAGCAATGATTGGTGCTTTATGGGCTTGCTATTATGTCGTGAATCTGGAGGAAGTCGGTGGACTTAGCGCCTTGCTGAGCCATCCAAATGTAGTTCCAAAAACCAATATGCTACCCGATTTTTCTGATCCCTCTATTTTTATTCCCATTTTGATCGTACCACTCGCAGTACAGTGGTGGGCCTCTTACTACCCTGGTGCAGAACCTGGTGGTGGTGGATATATCGCGCAAAGAATGTTTTCAGCCAAGGATGAAAAAAATGCAGTCGGTGCTACCCTACTTTTTAATATTGCGCATTATGCATTGCGGCCTTGGCCCTGGATTTTGATCGCTCTTGCTTCTTTGGTCGTTTTTCCAGAACTCTCCGATATTCAGCAAGTTTTCCCCAATCTTTCAGAAGACAAACTGGGACATGATGTGGCTTATCCGGCCATGCTCACCTATCTGCCTCCGGGTTTATTAGGTCTCGTGGCAGCGTCTTTGATTGCTGCTTTTATGTCAACCATTTCTACCCAACTGAATTTGGGTTCTTCTTATTTGGTCAATGATTTTTACCAAAGGTTTATCAAACCTGAAGCGACGGAAACAGAATTGTACCGGGCAGCGCAGTTATTTACTTTGATTTCTGCGATTATGGGTTTGAGCTTAGGGCTTTTATTGACAGATGCGACTCAGGCTTTTAATATTTTATTGCTCCTCGGAGCAGGTACCGGAATGGTTTATATCCTACGCTGGTTTTGGTGGCGAATCAATGCGATGACGGAAATTGTAGCGATGGTCGCTTCCTTGATTATTGCGAGTTTCTTTGCGGTGGCAGATCATGGTTTGGAAGCTTGGCAAACCATTAGTATTAGTGCTTTGTTGACGACGCTTTCTTGGGTGATTGCGGCTTACGTCACTACCCCAACAGATGATGCTACTTTGCGGAAATTTTATAGTTTGATTCAACCCGGTGGAAATGGTTGGGATCCGGTAATCGAAAAAGCACAATCTGAAGGAATTGATTTGGTAAAAGAACAAGGACGTCTTCCTTTAGAAATCCTATGTATGCTCGTAGGCTGTGTGACGGTGTATGCTGCCCTCTTTGCAACTGGAAATTGGATTTATGGCAATATCTCTACAGCAGGTATGCTCAGCTTATTAGCACTGAGTGGAGGATTATTTTTATTTAAAGCTTGGGAACAATTACAGATCGATTAGTGTCTATAAGTAAACGACTCGGAACTAATTCAATCTCTTGAGTTGAAAACGCTTTACAATGGATCGCTACAAAATCACTTTCGACACTTGGAATAAAGTGGCCAATTTATATGAGGACAAATTCATGGACTTGGATTTGTATGACGAATCTTATGATCTTTTCTGTCAGCAAATTGAGGTAAAAAATCCTTCTGTTTTGGAATTGGGTTGTGGTCCTGGAAATATTACGCGGTACCTTTTAAACAAAAGACCCGACTTGCAAATCCTGGCAACAGACATTGCGCCAAATATGATCGAGCTCGCTAAACGCAATGTCCCACAAGCGAAATTTAAAATAATGGACGTTCGGGAAATGGATCAATTGACTGAAAAATTTGATGCCATTATTGCGGGATTTTGTCTGCCTTATTTATCGGCAGAAGATGTGGCTTACTTGATTCGGTCGGCCAAAACCTTGCTACATCCTGGCGGAACATTATACCTTAGTTCCATTGAAGGAGATTACTCAAAATCTGCTTTTCAAACGGGAAGTACAGGCCATCAAACTTTTGTTTACTATCACTCTCTCGCAGACTTGACCCATCAGTTACATACCAATGATTTTAAAGACTTACAAATCATCAATGTAGCCTATCCGAAAAAAGAGGGCGTTTTAGATAATCATTTGATTGTAGTGTCAAAAAGCTAAACCCTTAATTCTTTGCGGAGCATAAATTTAATCGCCGACCAATCTTCATTGATAGAACAAACTTTTACATCTATCATCCCGGCACTTCTAGCGGTACCCCGGATAATATTAGCATTGATATCCGTTTTTTTTCCTGATGATTTTTTATAAAAACTGATCCAAAACATTCCTGTTGGCTTCATGCGCTTTAGTAGCTTTGGAAAATGTCGATCAAACAGGGCGTCAGAATCGACAAACAGATGGATATAATCCAAGTCCTTTCCGCTCTCCAAATGAACCACTCCTTCGGGGAAAGAACCTAATAAATCAAAAAATTCCGTTGGTGCATCATGAAAGCAACAACGGAATTTTTCTTTTATACCTAACTTTTTTAGCAAAGGCGTTTTGGAGTAATCATTTGACTTCATTTACTAATTTACAATTTTCCAAGAAGTATTTTAGCTTCTGCAAAATTAAATTGTCCTTCTTCAATTCCCTGAAGCATCTCTTTCGCTTTTGCAGCATTGTTGGTTTTAAAATAAGCCATTGCCAAATACCATCGAGCTTGTTGGATAACCAGACTTACCCTAGGTGCAGTAAGGATCTTTTCAAAAACAGGAATAGACGCACTTGCCTGACCACTGGCCAGCAAGGACATTCCATGAAAGTAAATATAAGCCAAAGACCTTGGCTCATCCTCTGACAGTTTCTCAAAACTCGCACTTGCCGCAGCATATTCTCCTCCTCCATATTCTGCTCGGGCTTGATTATACAGTTGGGTATCCTTTGATGGATCTGTAAGTCCTCGCTCAGGAAGCACCATTTCTGCGGGCTCAAAACTATCAGTGAATAGTTGCTGGGTATCTACATTGGTATTTCCACAACTAAAAATGGATAAGGTCATAAAAACCAAGAGGCTCTTACGAAGCATAAGAAAAGGTTTTGGGCTGGACATATTCATAAATCGCTTATTTTTCGGTATTTCTGGAATCATTTTCTAAATTTTATAAAAAACCTATAAAAGGTATTTGCTTTTGATAATACAAATTTAGTTCCTTTCTCTATTTATTCAAAGACAAGTAGGTATTGAAAGTCCATTATCCTTAAATATTCTTGGAGCAACAAAAAAATACATACAAAATAATTACAATATATAATACTAATTTAGTAGTGACGCTCCTTCTTTTACAAATATATTTTATAAGCATATAAAAACTTCTACCTGTCAATTCCTTAGACTTGTAAACATTTTGTTCCATTTGAAAAAATTCTTCGAAAAAGTATCACTCTTTTTAGTTCTTAGGTAACATTGGCAGACTTATTAGTGTATACTATAGTGCGTGCTTTTATTGTCTAAAAATTTCAATTGAAGGGCCAATCCAAACAAATTAAAATATGATCGAAAAGAAATTTTACTTCGAAGGGAGCACCCTTGCGGAAATTCAAGCGATCCAAAAAAGAACATGGATCTATCAAGACCAAATTATTTGGGTGAATGAAATGCCCCTTATTTCTCCATTTTCCATCAATATAAATTTTGACCAAATGGATATCCTCTCCAAGGATATGGAAAAATATGTCTTGATTATTGATCTTAGAAATTCAGTTCGCCCGGATGCAAAAACCAGAAAGGTCATAAACGAACGCTTTTTGCAAATAAAAGACCAACTCCTGCATTGTGCTTATATCACTGGAAAGAACAACTTGGCCAATACGGCAATAAGATTTGTGATGTACGGTATGGAGCATTCTCATTACTCTGTGAGTAAAAATGAAGAAGAAGCCTTAAAGAGAATATCGAAATTTTTAAAGAGCCCCACCTATGAAGTCCAGTCGTGAAGATTTTCTAAGTCATATATTCCAGCACATCCTCGACATTTCGAAGGGGGTTTGCAGAATTAATGACGATACCATTCTCTCTACCAAAGGAGAAATGGATCAAGAGATTCTATATGGGCTCCTCTACCTGCATGAAGAAACAGAATTGGCCAAGCAGGATTTGCGAAAAGCAATGGAAGCGGAATATCGCTTAAAATTGATGGAAGAAAAGAATAAAGAGTTGGCTCAATTCAATTATATCGCTTCGCATGATTTGCAAGAACCCTTGCGAACGGTGATCAGTTTTTCTCAAATCCTGGCCAAAAAAAATATTGGACGTTTGGATAAAGATTCTATGATCAATTTGGAGTTGATTATTGATGCTTCTAAGAGAATGAAAACATTGATTACCGGTTTGTTAGAATATTCAAACATTGGTAGTGGTCGCAAATTGGTACAGATCAATTGCCTGGAGCTGGTACAACAGATTCAATCTGATTTGCTCGGAAGTATTTTGGAAAAGAAAGCGACTATTGAAGTCAGTCATTTACCGGAATTAATGGCCTATCCGCTGGAACTTCGTCAATTGTTTCAAAATTTGATTTCCAATGCCTTAAAATTCGTTCCTGCCGACCGAAAACCGTACATCAAAATAAATGCTTCCCACGATCTGGACAAATGGGTTTTTAGCGTTGCCGACAATGGCATTGGTATCCGCGAAAAAGACCAAGAACGAATTTTTGGTATTTTCCAAAGATTACATACCCGCACTGAATTTGAAGGTTCCGGAATCGGACTTTCGCATTGTCAAAAAATCGTAGAACTCCACGGCGGCAAAATCTGGATCGAATCCGAACAAGGCAAAGGGAGCAAATTCTCCTTTTCCATCCCCACCTTATCTCATGCTATTTCTTAGCAAGCGCCATCAATTGTTGATGGACGTCTCCCAATGAAATGGATTCCAATTCCTGCTGACTACAAATTTTCAGTAAAAGCTCATCTTGCGCTCTTCCTCTTTTCATCGCCTCCATATAAGGCAAGTCTGGTTGAAAAGTAACCAAAGAGTATTTTGAATAATAATCAGGAAATTGTTGTTCCAACTGCATTTCAATTTTCCGCTTTTTCATAAAATCAGCATCATCAACGCGGTCTTGCATTTCATGAAAATTGTCGATTGCCAAATCTGCAATCGCATCGGCATTGCCTACCCGCGCCTCTTGAAAATGATAAAACACTTTCTCCCAATCATCTCCATATTCTTCCAACACGTCATCAAATACTCGAACATCTTCAAAGGAAGAATTCATCCCCTGGCCATAAAAAGGAACAATCGCATGAGAAGCATCTCCCATGATCAAAGTTTTGCCATAGGCTTGCCAGGGATAACATTTGATCGTCCCCAAAGTCCCCACCGGATTATCAAAATAATCTTCTAAATAATGCGGCGTATATTGGATCAACTCAGGATATTGTTCTTCAAAAAAGGCACGGACATCGTCCTTGGTTTTTAAATTATCAAAGCCGACTTCTCCGCCAAAAGGATGAAACATCGTCAGCGTAAAACTACCGTCCAAATTGGGTAAGGCAATGATCATATATTTTCCACGCGGCCAAATATGCAAAGCATTTTTTTCAATCTGAAAGCCACCACCTTCCGCTGGTAAAATACTTAGTTCTTTATAACCGTGGCGCAGAAAATTTTGGGAATAATTAAACAACAAGGAAGTCGTTTTGGACATCATACTTTTTCGTACCACCGAACCTGCTCCGTCCGTTCCAATAACAACCGCTCCTTCTTCTTCCAAAATCTTACCGCTTACTCTATTTTCAAAAACGGCTTTCGCATTCTCCAAATCCACACTTTTGCATTGGCTGTTAAAATGTAAAGTGATCGAATCTAAAGCTTCTGCTTTATCCAACAAGGCCATGTTTAAACCGCCACGGGAAACAGAGTTGATATAATCTTCTTTACGCCCACTATAGGGCGACAAAAAAGGTTTACCACCCAATGGATGAATCAAACGACCGTGCATCGGAATACATTCTTTTAAGATCGCTTCCTTAATTCCCACTCGTTCTAAAGCCAACAATCCACGGCTCGACAAAGCGAGATTAATTGACCTGCCTGCATCCATTTCTTCCAGACGCATATCGCCTCGCTTTTCATGCAAACTCACCTTATATCCTCTTTGTGCCAGGCGTACCGCCAATAAAGTCCCACAAAGTCCAGCTCCTACTATAATTATACTTTTATCTTTAGTCATTCTTCAATTCTTGTTTTAATATTTCTGCAAAACGATAGACATCTTCATAGGAATTATACAAAGCCACTGGTGCGACTCGAATCACATCTGGTTCTCGCCAATCGGCAATCACTCCTGCTTTTGTAATTCTTTCAAACAACTTTTTGTCCGCATCTTTTACCTGGATAGACAATTGACTTCCGCGTTGGGAGGCCTCCCTTGGAGTGATTATTTTGATTCGTTCATCTTTGATTTCATCGACGAGGAATTCTAAATATCCTGTGAGCTGAATTGCCTTTTTTCTCAACTGAGGCATTCCTGCTTCAACAAATATTTTCAAGGAAGCCCAAATCGCTGCCATCGACAAAATTGGCGGGTTACTCAATTGCCAGGCCTCTGCTCCTGGGATCGGATCAAAACCATCCCTCATTCCAAAACGGGTCTCTTTATTGTGTCCCCACCAACCGGCAAAACGAGGTCTTTTTTTATCGTGGGCATGGCGCTCATGTACAAAACATCCACCTAAGCTACCGGGGCCGGAATTTAAATATTTGTAGGAACACCAAACCGCAAAATCAGCTCCAGAATCATGAAGATCCAAGTTGACATTTCCTGCACCATGCGCACAATCGAATCCGACCATACAGCCTTGAGCGTGTCCCCAAGCGGTAATTTGCTTCATGTCAAAAAACTGTCCGGTGTAGTAATTCGTATTCCCCAGCATTACCAAAGCAATTTCTTGTCCTTGCTCCGCAATCACTTTTTCAATGTCTTCCATTCGCAAACAATCCTCTCCTTCTCTGGCTTTTAATTCGATCAAACAATCCTTGGGATCATAGCCGTGAAATTCTATTTGCGAAGCGACTGCGTATTTGTCGGATGGAAAGGCATCGTATTCAATGAGGATCTTATTTCTGGTTGCTGTCGGCTGATAAAAAGAAACCATCATCAGGTGAAGGTTAACGGATAAGGTATTCATCACGACCACCTCTATCGGTTTTGCGCCTACAACAGTTGCCATTGCTTCGTTTAAAAATTCATGGTAAGGCATCCAGGGATTTTTAGCATGTACATGCCCTTCTACGCCATATTTTTCCCAGTCTTGAAATTCTTGTTCTATAGCTCCTCGTGTACTTTTGGGCTGTAAGCCTAAAGAATTTCCACATAAATAAACGTGAGCTGTTCCATCTGCTTGTACGGGCAAATGAAATTGTTCGCGGTATTGCCGCAATGGATCTTTGGTATCCAGGCTTTTAGCAAAAGCTAGGTTATTTTCGTAATATTTGGTCGTACTCTTCATTCTGTTTTTTTAGACTTTTATTTCTTAGTACACAGTAGAGTTTATTTAGCTATTCGTTCCCGAAAAGAAGTATCATGTTCTGCACCTAACCAACGCAGGACATTGTCTTCCCAGATTTCTTTGTGTTCCTTGGTGTTGATAATCGATTCATCAAGCGCCAAGTCCAATAGTTTTCCAGGGTAAGAAGACTGAGGTTCACTTTCCATTTCGCCTAGCGGATAAGGATCATCTAATCCCATGATAATTTGATTGGTACCATTGAGTCTTTTGACCATTAGTTCGAGGGAGAAAGTATCGTGTACCAAAGTATCGAAATAAATATTGGGATGGCCAACTGCTTTTCGTGGATGGGTCATGCCTTTAAATAAATCAGGTCGACCATCAAAGCCCTGGATTCGTCTACCCAAATTAATCTGGGTCAGTTGACCGCCGTGGGCGAAGCAAACCCGGATGTTTTTATATTTCTCCTGATAGCCGTGTAAGGTATAAAAGTGGTAAGCATCTGCGCATTGCGCCAGCATCCAGACCAAGTGAAATCGCCAGGCGGTGTTGGGTAGTTGAATAAATTTTTCACCATCGTAAGGGTGAATTTCTATCGCCAAGTTGTACTCGTTTGCCAATTCTAAAATAGGCTCAATTTCTTGATCAAATATACTTCTCCAAGTTCCAATAGAATCCATGTAATGCGTAGGCAAGCACATCACTTTCAAGCCCAACTCCTTTACACAGCGCTCCATTTCCCAAAGTGCTCCTTGAACAAAACCACAGTGAACCACAAAACCACAAGTAAACTTATTCGGATGATCATGCTGCACTTTGGCATTGAAATCGTTTTGAAAACGCAAAACTTTTTTCATCATTTTCAAACGCAAACCATTGCCATACAATTGAGACAAATTGAGAACAACGGCATGGTCGATTTTGTTGAGTTCCATCCATTCCAATTTCTCATCTAGGAAAAAACTAGAATCCGTCACTGGCCGTTTCCAATTTTTCTGGAGCATGTATTTCCGATCTTTATCTACCCAGAAAATTTCCTGATCCTTCATAAAGGCAGGAATGTCTTCGGGATAAGGCAAGAGATGAGAATGTCCGTTGATGCGCATTTTTCTTGGTTTTTATTATTCCTTTTTGGTAATTCTATTAAAGGGCTTAGGCTTTTTTTATTAAATAATTTCGCAGTCCCCATTTCTTAAATCCTTCTCTACTTTTTTAAACTTTATAGTTTCTAATATTTTTCCATTCTTATACTTAACGGTAATCTTTTGATTCCGTCCGATTCCTTTAAAGGGATCTGGGCTTAATGGAATAATTTTCCCTTGTCTCCTTTCTTCCAAAATTTGAGATTGTTGAAGCATTAATATTTTTTCTAGGTCTGCCTCATTGCTTAGGTCAAAACCTTGATCTTGGGCGGACATCAACATTGCTTTTGACATTCCCCAATTATCAGGATTACTAGCTTCAATTACAATCTCATCTTTTATACTCTCGACTGTTTGGATTAAGACTTTTGAATTTGAAATATAATTTTCGTTTCCAATAAAATTAAAATATTGGATTAAGACATCTCCATAGTTTTTAAAAAAATCAATTTTGTCTATTACTTTTCTTGGAACAATTTCAATACAAACAATCCTTACATCCCGGGGAGTCCATTCCTCTGGTTGAACACCCTGATAATTGTGCATAAAATCCATAAAGGTATCTACTATAAATTCTGCATCCTCCTTTTGACTTTTATTTAATTTTTCAAAAAACTTACTGCGCTCAAATTCTTTCATCCAAACCTGTTCTCTTCTTTCTTCCTCTTCTGCCATCTCTTTTTCCATCTCTTCCTCCATCACTGATACCCTTATTGCCAAGCGATCCAATGATTTCATTATTTCTTCATCAGAACTTCTACTAGTCGATAATTCAAGTTCATCAAACCTAAAAATGTATCCAAATGATTCTTCGCCTTCCTCTATACATGATTTAAGATAAGAATCATCCAACGAATCAAGTGTCTGAGCATCAAAACCAATCAAACAAGTTTTCTCGTCCTCAAAAACCTCTATAATTTCTCCCCTCCAGTCCTGGACTATTTCTCCCGTTTCTAGTTGTGTATTTTCTTTTACCTTTATAAAATCTCCTTGCTTAAACATATTTTTTTCATTTAATATTCAAGTAAAATTGTATGGTATTTATTCTCAAAATTGGATACAAACATTTTTCGGTTCCGTAAAAAATCGAAGGGCTTCAAAACCGCCTTCTCTTCCTACGCCCGAATTTTTCACCCCACCAAAGGGAGTTCTCAAATCGCGCAGCAACCAGGTATTCACCCAGACGATGCCCGCTTCAATTTCTTTGGCCATCCGATGGGTACGACTCAAATTCTCTGTCCACAAAGTAGCCGATAAACCATAGGAAGTGCTATTGGCATATTCCAAAACTTCTTCTTCGGTATCGAAAGGAGTGATGGTCACGACGGGACCAAAAATCTCTTCCTGATTCGTCCGACAATCATAAGCCAATCCTTCGATAATCGTAGGAGCAATGTACCAGCCATTTTCATAGCCTTCCAAAATAACTCTTTCTCCACCCGAGAGAATGGTTCCACCCTCTTCTTTTGCCAATTGAATATAAGAAAGTATTTTTTCCATGTGCGGTTTGGATACGACGGCTGCGACTTTGGTCGCTGCTTCCAGAGGTGGCCCTACTTTTAACGCCTTGGCTTTGGCGACAAAATCTTTTTTAAATTGATCATAAATGCTTCGCTCT
>CALLVY010000345.1 GCA_938015925.1 uncultured Saprospiraceae bacterium | reverse complement strand
CCCTTCCGTGGTCACGGTTCCTTCACTTTGAGTATTGTCATACTCAACCCGCTGGGATCGTTCACTCATTCGCCATAATAGCTACGACTATTAGGTTCCGGGCGTTCCTTGATTGGAAGCAAAATTACTGGCGTGAATCTCCTACGTCGATTTCTTCATTTTTATCTCATAAAACCATTTTAGAATAAACTCTAATGAGGAGGGGAAATCAATATCCGATATTGATTTCTCCTCTTTGTGCTAAAAAAAATCTTCCCAGAGATGTACAATCCCCATTCCCCTTTGATCCCTTCTCCCTGTTTCCTTTTGGACGAAAAACGCTTGCGCAAAAACCTGGAATTACTAAAGTATGTTCAGGAAAAGGCGGGCGTAGATATCATTTTAGCTTTCAAAGGATTTGCGATGTGGAGTACTTTTCCAATGGTAAAAAAATACCTGGCTGGAGCTACTGCGAGTTCTTTGCATGAGGCAATGCTTTGCTTTGAAGAAATGGGAAGCAAAGCGCATACTTACGCTGCGGTTTATTTGCCAGATGAATTGGAGGAAATTATGAAGAGAAGTAGCCATCTTACCTTTAATTCTTTGTCTCAATATGATCGGCATCATGTAGAAGTAGAACATTTTCCAGAAAAGATTTCCTGTGGTCTTCGCGTCAATCCTGAGTATTCAGAAGTAGAAACGGAACTGTACAATCCTTGTGCGCCAGGTACGCGACTTGGGGTACTGGCGGAGCAGTTGGGAGAGCGATTGCCAGAAGGGATAGAAGGCTTGCATTTCCATGCCTTATGCGAATCTAAATCCTATGATTTAGAAAAAACTTTGGCGGCTTTTGAAAAGCGTTTTGGCCCTTATTTGTCTCAAGTCAAGTGGGTCAATATGGGAGGAGGTCATTTAATTACCCACAAGGATTATGATCCAGAACACCTGATCCAATTATTACTCGATTTTCGAAAAAGACATCCCCACCTAAAAGTGATCTTAGAACCAGGAAGTGCGGTAGCTTGGGAAACCGGAGATTTGATAACGACCGTTTTGGATATCGTGGAAAATAATGGAATTCGTACGGCTATGATTGATGCTTCTTTTACGGCGCATATGCCTGATACTTTGGAGATGCCTTACCGTCCGGCGATAGTGGGGGCAACAGATCCTCTTGCAGGAAAACCAACTTATCGGATTGGTGGGATTTCTTGTTTGGCTGGAGATTACCTGACGGAGTATTCTTTTGCAGAAGAACTTAGGGTAGGGGATCGCTTGATCTTAAAAGATATGATTCATTACACGATGGTGAAGACGAGCACTTTTAATGGCGTCAAACATCCTTCCATCGCTATTTGGACAGAAGAGGATCGTTTACAATTGATCCGGACTTTTGGATATGAAGATTTTAAAAATCGATTGTCTTGAGGAAGTGAAGTAGAGAAAGGAGTAAGACTTAGGAGTTGAGGAGAGCAACCTTTTGTTCGATTGGAGCGGTCATAGAAAGAGGTACAGAGAAAAGAAAAGTACTGCCTTCTCCTTCTACAGATTCCACCCAAATATCTCCACCCCAAGTACTCACGATACGCTTACAAGTGGCCAGGCCAATTCCAGTGCCCTCATATTCTTCTCTGGTATGCAAGCGACGGAACATCTCGAATACTTTTTCCAAATCCTTTTCTGAAATACCAATTCCATTGTCTTTTATAGAGAAGATGTATTGACTGTCTTTGCGTTCACAAGTGACTTCTACCTTTGGAGTTCTATCTTTTGCCGTGAATTTGAGACCATTGCTGATAAGGTTTTGAAATAATTGCAACAACTGAGTCTGATGCGCTTTGATGGCTGGGAAATCTTGGGTGTTGATGATCAAGGTTCCCTTGCAGTCTTCCAGGCGATGTCTTAGGTTAGACTCTGCCAAGAATAATACATTTTCTACCGGAATCATTTTGGTAGGAGTGACTTGAGTTCCTGCTCTGGAAAAATCGAGTAAATCATCGAGTAGGGTACCCATGCGACTAACAGCATCGGTGATGTAATATAAAAACTCCTGTCCAGAGTCGTCCAGTACAGCTTTATACCTTTTGTCCAGAAGATTAGAATAGGCCCCAATCATTCTCAAGGGTTCTTTTAAATCATGAGAAGCGACATAGGCAAACTGCTGAAGGTCTTCATTGGAATGTTCCAACTGCTTGTTCTTGATGTGGATTTCTTCATTTTTGGCATTGAGTATTTCATACTTTTCTGCCAATAAGCCGTTGACCTTGTTTTGCAGTTTCAATTTGTTTTTATACCACCATAGAAATAGTAAAAAAGCAAAAGAGGCAATAGCGAAAATATAAAACTGTTGTTTTTGTATCTTTTTATTCTTCCCCAATAGTTCGTTCTCCTTCTTAAGGATGTGGATTTCATGCTCATGTTTGACCACCTCATACCGCCTTTTGGTTTGGCTCATTTTTTCTACGGTCTTCTCATTGAGCAAAGAATCTTTGAGTGCTATGTATTTTTTGGTGTAGCGGTAGGCGACGATAGGTTCTTGCTTTTTATCATAAACTTCTGCCAATAGTTGATAGATTTCTGGTTGACGAGTTTTGGAGTCCACTTCTTTTGCCATTTCCAGAGAACGCTTTAAAATAGGAATGGCATGATTGGGTTTATTCCATTTGAGGTATAATTTGGCAAAATCAATATAAGTCCCAATAGCGCCCCACTTATCTTCTACTTCCAATTTTATCGCAATAGACTCTTTGAGGAATTGTTCCGCTTTGACAAAATCTTCTTTACTAGTAAGATTAGTCGCAATGTTCCCCAAAGCATAGGCGATGCCTGTTTGATATTTTAGCTTTTTAGCCAGATCTAAGGATTCCTGGTTGTATTTTAGGCTCATTTCATAGTTGCCTAGCTTATTATAAACGGAACCTAAAGCAGCGAGACAAGAAAAGTTGAATCGATCATTCTTTAAGGCATCGATAATTTCCTTAGCCTTTAGATAGTAATCTAGTGTACTTTGATATTGATCCTGATAGTAGAAAATACTTCCAAGATTGTAGAAACTATTGGCGATCCCAAGGGAGTCGTTTTGTATTTCGTGCTGAGATAGAGCGAGCATTTGATATTTGAACGCTTGATCATAATCTCCCAAAGAGCGATAAATAGAAGATATTTGGGAATAAACCTTTGCTTCCTCCGGCAATTCAATTTGTTCTTTACTCAAGTCGATATAAGCAAAGTAGTATTTGAGTGCTTTCTGGTAATTGTTTCTTCTTTGATGACAAAGTCCGATTTGTAATTGACTGGCACCAATTTGTAGAGCCGCCTTTTGGGTGGTCGCAATATTGTAGGCAATCTCGAAATGATATAAAGCTTGTTCGTAATCTTCCGTTCCACCAGAATAATAGGCTTCTCCCAAAGAAAAGTGAGTTTGGTATTTAAACTCCACGTCTTGACTTACTTTGGCTTTTTCTAAAACAAGTAAGAGGCTATCAACCTGATTGGCTGTAGCCTGACTAGAATAAATAAAAAGGAAAATTATTACGAGCCGTATGGGCTTCATGGAATCTCTATCTGGTAAAGAATTTAAATTAATTGCTCAGGATTATTATAAAGCAAAGATTGTTCCATGCAATAGTAAAGAGGAAAAATGAATTTAGGTATTCTTGTAGCAGGACTAAAATGATTCAATGCGAGTATTTATAAAGCTATTTTAATGTTTTTATTAGGAAAACATTCTTTTTTTGCCCAAACGCAGTTTTTGGCAATGAAATTGTGTGACATTATTCTGGTAGTCTTCCCCTTTTATTCCCTCTCTCCCTTTTTCCCCTCGTTTTAATCTACATAACCCAGTTCTGATTAATCAACGAACCATGAAATCACCTAAAAAGCTATTCCTCCCTTTTCTTGTATTCCTATTTTCAAGTCATTTACTAAGTGCGAGTATGATCGAGGCGGTAGCATCGGGAAGATGGGATCAAAGCTCTACGTGGTCTACAGGGACAATTCCTGGAAGTGCTGACTCTGTTCGCATTGATGGATATTCTGTAAGCGTCAATTCGTTTACAGGGTCAAGAACAGTAGCTTATTTGGAAATAAGTAATGCCAATCCGCTCTCTGTAAATCAATCCAGATTATATGTTGAAGATATGTTTAGTGGTCTTCCGATTACTTTAACCGTAAACGGAGATTTTGTAGTTAATCTTGAAAATTTTGATAAAAACGTTGCAGTCTATCTCGCATTTGGAGGAAACTTGATCGTAAACGGAGATGCAACTTTTACTCGGTTCGCTGACCATAGTTTTAATAAAAGATTGTTAATTGAAATCCTAAACAATAGTATCGTAACCATTAATGGTGATTTTGTATTTGATTACAAATCGATAACCTGTGCTGAAGGTATGGAAGAAATTGTATTAGCAGATGGAAGTATTTTAAATGTGACTGGGGCGACTTCTTTTTATCAAAGAGGTGGGAGTCAATTTACCATGACTGTTGATAATAGTGCCCAAGTGAATTTAGGAGATAGCCTTTATATGGAAATGACAGGAGGTGAAAAAATGATATTGGATTTAAGTGGTAATTCTCTTTTTACCGTTAATAGTAATGCTACGTTTAAAAATTCAGGGAGCACTGATTCCTTGAAAATTAATATGACCAATTCTGCTAAATTAATGGTTGATGGTAATCTTAAACTGGAATCTACAGCAAATGATTTTCTTGTTGTTATGGAAGCCAAAGAGATGAATACAATTGATGTTAGCAATGATGTTGTACTGGATGCTCAGACTGAGGAGGATATCTATTTTTTATTAAATGGAAGTAGTCGTTTAGAATTGGAAGGATCAATTCAAAGAGAGGCTGCAAATGGTTACGGAAATTTTTGGATGGATGCTGCCACTTTTCTGGTCTTAGATGGTACCATTTCCGGCCAAATGTTTCCCGTTGAGAAAAAACCAGGAAGTGGTACGGATGTATTTGCTTTTACCAATATTGTGCTAAGTAATGAAGCAGGATTTACCCTGGAAGAAGACTTAGTGATTGAAGATCATCTTTCTTTAGTGAAAGGGAATTTGGTTACTGATGCTGCCAGTATTTTGATTCTTGAAGAAGGAGCCACTATTTCAGGCGGCAGTGCAGAAGCTTTTGTAGATGGTCCAATGATAAAGTTAGGAGCTACCTCCGTTCCGTTTGAATTTCCGGTAGGAGATAATGGAGTCTATGCGCCGATAGAAATTTCCAGAGTGATGGATTCTAATTCGGAAATAAAAGCAGAATTTTTGGCTGATCCACCACCTTGGGGAAATATTACGATTGATCCTGATTTGGATAATGTATTGGAAAGTCAACGATGGAAATTAGATAGAAATGCGGCTAGTGGAGAATTCGAAGTTACCCTAAACTGGAACAACGCTACGGAATTGGGAATCACAAATCCAGATTCTATGGTAGTCGCTAGTTTGAACGATATGAATGTTTTGACCAATTATGGCAACGGTGCAGTCACCAGTAGTGGAGAATCAGGATCTATCACAAGTGCTGATCCACCACCATGGGGAAACATCTTTTATACACTAGGTTCTGTATCACCGATCAATGTACTGCCAGTAGAATTGTTGAACTTCAATGCGATTCCTAGAGCGAATTCTATTCTTATCGAATGGGAAACAGCACTAGAGCTTAATACAGATCGCTTTGAGATCGAACGCTCTTTAGATGGTCGCAACTTTAATAAAATAGGAGTGATCAATAGTCAAGGAGAAGGTTCTGGAATAAGCTCTTATTCTATGAATGATAAAGCACCAAATGCTGGAATGAATTATTATCGCCTAAGAATTTTGGACAATGATGGAACCTTTGAATACTCTCCAGTAGAAGCCGTCAGGTTTGAAGCAAATTCAAAGTTGATGATCTATCCGAATCCAGTACAAGACATGCTGAATATACAAGGAGATGATTTCTCTTCAGAAGAAGGTACGCTAGAAGTTTTTGATAAAAATGGACAGCGTTTATACCATGGAATCATTGCTTTCCAAAGCGGAACTTTCCAGATCGAAACAGATAAAATAAATGTATTAAATCATGGAACTTACTTTTTGCGGGTCACGCAAACTTCCCAAAGTAGCGTCCTGAAATTTATAAAATTACAATAAAGAATTTTGAATAAGGTATGATTAAGGTTCCATAAGGTCGAAAGATTTTATGGGGCTTTTTTTTGGAATAAAAAGTACCTTGGTGGCTTTGTAAATTGTTTGTACATTCGTTTTCTAAAAATTCAACTTATGTCAAATATAAAGGATTCTTTTCAACATTTAGTGACCCAACTTCAAGCGCTCTATGAAACAAGAGAAGCGACGAATATTGCTGCTATCGTTTTTGAAGATGAATTTAAAGTCCGGAATTTTAAAAGATTAGATGTCATGTCCAGCGAGCAATTGGACCGCTTGGCAACCATAGAAAAACGCTTATTAGAAAAAGAACCCATGCAGTATGTTTTGGGAATGGCTGATTTTTATGGTTTGCGGTTTAAGGTCAATTCAGATGTTTTGATTCCTAGACCGGAAACGGAGGAATTGGTATTGCTGGTTTTGGAAGCTACCGAAAGTAGGAAAGGGGAGGAGTTAAAAGTTATCGACATTGGAACCGGCAGCGGTTGTATTCCGATTAGCATTAAAAAAAATCGGCCTGCCTGGGATCTTACAGGCCTAGATGTCAGTCCTGGTGCGATAGCAGTAGCTAAAGGAAATGCGGAGCTAAATGATTGCCAGGTTGATTTTAAATTGCTCGATATTCTGGATGAAAGCCAGTGGCCGAAGGCGACTTACGATATAATCATTAGTAATCCCCCCTATATTCCTCCTTCCGAAAAAAACTTGATGCCCGCTCAGGTAATTGAATTTGAACCAGATCTGGCGCTTTTTACACCAGAAGAAGATCCCTTTTTATTTTACCATAAAATATTGGATTTTACGACTCGACAATTGCGACCTGGTGGCTTCTTATTTTTCGAGTGCAATGAATACAATGCACAAACACTCCTCGAAGAAGTATTAGGCAATGGCCAATACGAAGCCAGTATCCAAAAAGATTTGAGTGGAAAAGATCGGATGTTGAAAATAAGTAAAAAATAATTCCTTAGCTCAACCGCCTGCTTTCTTACTGTTGGTATAGCCTGCGGCAATCAAGATTTGCAAGACCTTGTCGCGATGATTTCCTTGCACGAGAATCTCTCCATCCTTCACCGAACCACCTACACCACATTTCGATTTTAGTAATTTTCCCAATGCTTTTAGGTCTTCCTCTGAGCCATCAAAGCCAGCAACTAAGGTTACTTCTTTGCCTTTGCGTTTCTTTTTGTCGAGGAAGATTCGGAGGCGCTGATGCGCAGGGGGGATGGCATTGTCCTCCTCACCTTCCTCACCGTCGGTATAGTTAAAGTCTGGGTTAGTAGAAAACACCACTCCCGAACGGTTGTTCTTGCTTTTCTTT
>CALLVY010000344.1 GCA_938015925.1 uncultured Saprospiraceae bacterium | reverse complement strand
ACATCCCCTAGGCGGGGACGCTCGCAGCCTCCCGCTAATTACTAATCGCATCGCTATGAAGCCATAACAAATGCAACCAACGTCCATACAGCAAGGGATATTTTCTTTTGTAAATTTCACGCAGGATGTTCTTGTTTTTGCTCATAAAGGCGCGCTATTAAAATTTAGCAATTTTTATGAGCGAATGCTCTGCTTGATTTTAGGATTTTATCTATATTTATGCTGTACGAGCGTGGATTGCGCAACGTTATGATCAAGAAAATAAAAAATGCATAGAGCGATATTTACATGCTTCATTTTAATATTCTGTGTTGGAAATGTTTTTTGTACACAGCAACAACCAGATATACTATTATTGGGGAAAGATTCCTTGTTTTTACAGACTGGTTGGGGACATCCTTCTCCTTTACAAACTTACTATGATCAAAAGAAAGTAAAGTACCCCTTTGAGATGCTACATACTGCAAATTATAGAGGTCATGTAGCTACATGGATAATTGAAAACAATAAATTTTATCTTAAAAGTATCCAAGTAGGAAAGAAGAGACTTGAACCAAGAAAAATCATTGAATCGAACGTTGAATCCGACAATTTGAATGAAAGCGTATTAGCGAATTGGTTTACGGGTTTTCTATATGTTAGAAAATACGATTCTAATGACGGGTACGATATCAAGTTTGAAATGTACTATTACGTAAAAAGAGGGGAAGTCGTCAAAAGTGCAAAATTTACTGATGCAGATTTTGAAAGAATTAAGAAGGAGTATGAATTTGGTAAACCAGTTGAAGAAATAAAGAATGCGAATATTCTAATTGATTATGAAAAATATATTGCCTATTACTTTAGACAATATGACGATGAAATGATTACAATTAATGACCAAAAAGGATTTATTACAAGGCCAAAAGGAAAGAAATTGGTTCTGCAGTATTACAATGACGTTCATTTAGATTGGCCTTTCAATTGGGAGTCAAAAAGTATATCTGGTATACCAATTGGTACCTGGGAGGTTGTCGGAAAAGATGTCTACTTAATAGATCTAAAGCTACATACAGGACTTGGGTTTTATGAAACGGAAATACATGATATTGAAATCACTGAAATCTTCGAAAATGCTGAATCTAAACTTAAAGCCGAATGGTTAAATGGTGTATACTTGATCGAACACAGAATAGAAGTCGAAAAGGAAAACGAATTTCAACTACGTAATTATGAAGTAGAATCAATTAGAATTCTTGAGATGAAAGAAGGTGTATTAATCAATCAGTGCAAGTTAAAAGGAAATTTTAAATTTGAGGATATAGACAAAAACACACCGGAAAATACTAAAAAACTTATTAAGAAATATAAAGAACTGATAGAATAATCCAGCTCATAACAAAAATAACAAACGGCCAGTGCTGCCACAAGGGACAGCACCGTCGTTGCTTATTAAACGTCATTAGGAACAGTTAAGGAGAATGATTATCTTATTAAATCTTTTTAACAAATTTATCAGATATGGGTTTTGAATGGATACCACTAAAGAATTACAAAAGACATTATATTTGTTTGAAATGTCAAAAAGGGTTTAAACGAGCTTCTGAAGAAGATAGGAAACATTCTAAATCTAAAGACCTTTCGAACTTAATGAATGAATATTATGCTTCTGGTTCTCAACAGGATATTGTGAAATTTATTAATGCATCCTATCAAAAAATGAAGGTGGTTTGTCCTAATTGTCGAAATTTTATGTTGCAAGTACATTATGATTTTGAAGTTCCATCTCAACGTGACAATAAATCTTGGAAAAGATTGAATAGAACAATGTCTTCAAAAACAATTCTCAACTATGAAATCTATATACAGTGGCATCGCCTAGAGATACAAAAAGTAGTTGCAAACTCAGTTGAATTTAAAAATCTAAAACAAAATCTAGTAAAATTGGAAAAAATGTCAACGGATTAAAGAAGAATGTTTGAGCAATTTCCAATAGACAAAGGAATTGAAGGAGATGGAATTTAGAAACCTAGATTTTGAAGAAAAGGTTGAACCAGTATAAAAACGAATATTTGAAAATGAACGAAACCACAACAATCGCTATAATGTCCATATCTCCCATTCGGTCGTTACGGCATATAGCGGGAATGTTGAACAAAATGAATATTTCAATGAAACTCAGGAATAACCTTAAAATCAATAGAAAACGGTTGGCAAATGGACGTAGAAAGAACTAATAAGGAAGGTGGATTTATAAATTTGAAGTTAACTAAAAACGAATCACTTGTGCTTTTTGATTTTCTCGGAAGATTGAATGCAGAAGAAAGAAAAGAATTATTTGAGGATCAAGCAGAAGAAAGAGTTCTATGGAATATTGAATGCCTTCTTGAAAAAGAATTGGAGGAACCAGTTCGAAAAGATTATAAAGAATCGGTTCAAAAAGCGAGAGACAATGTACGGGATGAAATTGAATAAATAAAAAAAAATAAAGCCTACAATAAGACAACAAACGCCTAGTGCTGTTAAACACAGCACCATCGTTGTTGCGACGTTCTGCATAACCTAATAAATCAAACTTGAATGGCGAACATATTTTGTACAAAAAAGCTGGAAAAAATAATTGGCAAAGCGAATATAAGTGCTGATGAAGTAGATAGTTTAATAGGAAATTGGAATGCCAATGTATTCTATGTAAATAGGAAGAAAAATATTTTTTTAATTAATGAAAGAACATGTTACTCCGTAATAATTCCAAATTTTGTAAAGAAAAATCTTCCAAAATTCAAAGAAATATTTTATCAAAGGTTTATCGATCAATTACAGTATGATAGTATTCAAATAGATCTCAGAGTAACAAATAGACTAATGAATCAGCAAATAAATTTCAGGAAGACGAATAACAATCGAAAAGTAATCGGGACAATGACCCAATTCATCAAGGATGTTGAATATTTGCTTTATTATCATCACGAAATACAAACAATACAAGAGTTAAATCATAAAATGACAAATAATTATGTGACAATTTTTGGACCTAAAAAATACGACATAGATAGCCCAATAGAACTTATGCAAGAATTACTTAACAAAACGAAAAGAAAGGTATATGCAGAATAGTATGGCATCTTTTAATTAAAATTACTTAATTATGAAAAAAATAATATTTATTCTATTTGTCGGCCTACTCTTCTCTTGCAGTAAGCATAACGAACCTGCTATCCAAAATAAAGTGATGTTATTAAAAGTCGATTTTCTAACAAACGAATTTGAAGGAGGATTGGAATTCGAATTCTCAACGTCAGCAAACTTTACTCCACCGTATTAAATTAGGAAATATACGCTTTGTAATTTTCGAAAGAATGGAAAAAATGATTTTTGAAATTTCTTCCAATTTGAATTTTAGTGCTGTTGATCATAAGAAAATCACTCCCCACGGAGGTAATATTATACATGCAAATTGCATAACTTTTATGAATTCGTACAACATAACTTGGAAACATTTTCTCCATACTGCTCAGTGTTTGTCGGCAAAGTAATCGTTTGCCATTCATCAAATAATAAGTAATATAGTTTTCCTCTTTTTTTAGGAAGGCAATATCGCTCCATAATAGTTTATGTGTCATACTGCCACTTTTAATATAAATTGGATCAGCAGGAATCGACTCTTTTGCATCTTTTTTAACGATGGTTTTTTGCGCCTTTTGGGTAGCCTTCAAAAAACGAGGAAAGGTAATTGGCTTAAGCAAGTAATCAATGGCATCTAAGTCAAATCCACTGACAGCAAACTCTGGATGAGCCGTCGTGAAAATTACATCAGGGGCATTTTTTAAATTTTTAAATAATTCTATCCCAGATAATTTAGGCATGTTGATATCTAAAAACAATAGATCCACCTCATGGGTAGTTAAGTATTGAAAAGCCTTCAACGGATTGCGAAAGGTATGCTCAACTTTGAGAAATTCAACCTGAGAGATATAATAAGCTAAGAGGTCTATCGCCTTTGGTTCATCATCAATTATAACAACATTAATGCTCATCTTTAAAATCAATTCTTAACGATAAAATAAAATCATCCTCAACGTTTTGGAAATCTATGACATGGTTGTTTTTATATTGAAGGGATAATCTTTTCAACACATTGCTTAATCCAACGCCACCATTTTCAGATGGTTCTGCTAAGTTTTTGTTTCGAGTCTCAAAAAACAAGCTCCCCTTTTCTACTTTCAAGCTGATATGAATAAAACTATCTTCTCCTGGAGCTACCCCATGTTTGAATACATTTTCTACCAAGGGTAAAAGCAAAACAGGAACAATCATATACTTTGCAAAATCACCGGTGGATACAAAGGAAATTACTACCTCATCGGAAGAAGACATTCGCATTCGTTCCACTTCAATATAGTCTTTAATTAACTGTACTTCCTTGGAGAGGCTTACGAATTGGACACTACTGTCGTAAGTCAAATACCTCATAATCCCTGATAAATGTTCAATATTGGAAGCAATTTCCACTTCTTGTTTTCTAATACAATCGCTGTAAATATTGTTCAAGGCGTTAAACAAAAAATGTGGGCTGACTTGTGCTTTAAAAAAGCTAAGCTGATTTTGTAAATTATCTTGAATAAGCGCATGCTGATACGCTTCATTAGAAATGTAAAGTCTGTAAAATCGTATCATTGAAGCCATTCCCATAACCACCGATAAAATTAATGCATTCCTCACAATCGCCTGAACGTTAAAAAAAGTGTTTTCGAATTTGGTGGAGCTACTAAGCAAATTGCTATCCATAAAGGCGATGAAACTTCGATCTATAAAGCTTGTCATTATAAAAAGTAATAAAAATAGCATGCTGAACAGCAAAATTGATTTTCTTTCGAATAAATATTTGGGGACCAGCTTATAAATGAGCAGATAGGTAGAGGTCATGATAATAGGTAGTCGAATAGCTATATGTTTTACGTTGGCAAAAAAAGACTTATCACAATTCACCGAGAAATTATGCCAATCCACAATCGCTGATGACCATATCAGAAAACAAAACCAAAATACTAAATGTGAAGTGACTTTACCCATGATTTAAAGTTACAGATTTTTTGATGAGTATGCCACTCTAATGAAGCAAACGACATGAATTTGATGCTGAATGACAATGATTTTCACCTTAGCTTCATTTTCCTTCCTTTCGCTTCTATTTTCTGTTTCTATGTTTTCCAAGGCCTAACTTTGAAGTATCAATTTAACCAACTTCAACGTATGGTCAATACTTAAGTTGCCTAAAAACACAAATAATGAAACGCATAATCTTGCTTCTAGTTTTTATTACCAATTTAATAGGCATCCAGGCCCAGGCTACCTTAATCGGGAACGTGGAAGATTTGAATAAAAAACCCATATCCTTCGCAAATGTGGTGCTTTTTACAACGGAAGATTCCACCTATGTTGCGGGTTCGGTAAGCGATGAAAATGGAACCTTCTCATTTGACGATCTAAATTCAAAAGAATATAAAATTGAAATTAGTTTTCTTGGCTATACGACAATTACCGATGTTATTGAACCCAATAATACAGGAGTTCCTTTTACGTTTACACTAGTAGAAAACGCCGCTCAATTAGGTAATATTATCGTTGAAGGAAAAAGGAAATTGATCATAAAAAAGACGGACCGGATCATAGTTGATATTGAAAACTCGATGAGAGCTGATTATGGAAATGCTGTTGATGTTTTGTCCGTAACCCCAGGATTAAAAGTTCAAAACAATCAGTTGCAAATGCTTGGTAAGTCAGAAATTACAGTATTGATTAATGATCGACCCAGCAATTTAACTGGTGACAACCTGATGGTGTTCTTGGAAACGCTGGGTTCGCAAGATATAAAATCCATTGAGATCATGACCTCCCCTCCAGCCGAATACGATGGTAATGGCAATGGTGGCATCATTAATATTATATTAAAAGAAGCTGTTTCCAATTCGTGGAAAGCAAATATTGGCGCTTCATTTAGAAAAAGGACTGCCTATAAAGCAACAGGCAATGCCGCTTTTACCTATAACAAGGATAAATTCTTTATTACGAATTCGTTTTATCTCCAAGAAGGAATTTACCATCAAGGTCAAGAAAGTACCTCTTTTTTTGAACAGGAAGATTGGTTCAGTGAATTCTCTTTTAACAGGGGCTTCCTGGAGTACAATAATCGCTTGAATGTAGGTTATCAGTTTTCATCCAACTATGCTGTTAACATCCAATACTTGTATTCCCATTCCGACCAGTCAACGAAAGAAACACCTTATTCCATTATTACTGAGCCAAGGAATGGAACTGAACTTGGGCGATTGAATACGGATGGGTATATTGATCAATACAGAAATATTCACTCCATAAATTTTAATCAGTCCATCAAAATAGATACGACAGGCAAACAACTTTCTATCAATCTTGATTATTTTGGTTTTAATGATATTGAAAATAAAAACTATGAGGGGATCTCCAATTTGCTGCAGTCGAACACCCAATATTTTAAAGGAAACAATATCAATGATCAAAAAATTAACAACAAATCCGCCTCTTTTGATTTCAGACTTCCTTTTACGAAGTTTGCCGCGAAGTTTGGTGGAAGGTTAGCCCATTCCTCTGCGACCAACAGCATTCAATTGGCGAATACCGGATTAATTGATTTCATTCCGACCAACTTGGATCCTGTTATCAATGATTTTGAATATAAGGAGTCTGTTCGCGCTATTTACGCCAGCGTTGATCCAGTTTTGCCTAAGGGTTGGTCAACGTCATTGGGGCTCAGATTCGAGTCTGTAGCAATATCTTCCAAGTCAAATAGCCTTGTCATTAATACTAAAAAGACGTTGAATTCACTGCTTCCTACTGTTTTTGTTACTAAACAATTCAATCCAAAAACAACCTTGGGGCTCAGTTATAACCGGCGTATTTCCCGTCCTTCCTTTTATTTGATAACTCCAAATCCATGGATCACTAATCCGTTTCTGCAGGTGGTAGGCAATCCCTTCTTACTTCCATCCTTTAGTGACCATGTAGAATTGAGTCTAACACATAATAATTTTTACGCGAAAGTGTATCATACAAAGGTAAAGGATGCTTTTAGTCAAATTCCGATTTCTGATGCAGAAGACAAAACTGTGGTGTGGAATTTTATCAACTTTCCATCCAAAGAAAATACAGGAATAACTTTACAACATAGTTGGGAACTATCGAAAAGATGGACAATGAATAATACCGCAGACCTTAACTATGGCAGGTATGATTACGATGAATCAGTACAAAAAGGGGTGACCACTTATTTTGCTACTTCTCATGATCTGATACTTAATAAATCAAAAACCTTGCAAATGAGCATTGATTTTTGGTATTCGCCAAGAGGAATTGACGAAATATGGGTGGTACGTCCTCAAAGTTCACTGTCAACCTCCTTCCAGTATAAATTGCTAGACGGAAAATTATTGTTGGGCCTCCGCGCGAATGATATTTTTAAAAATCAAAATGAGTCAATAAACTCACTACATGGTAGTATTGGTCAAGATGTTAATGTTTATTATGACAGTAGATTTGTTGGGGTAACTGTAAATTATAATTTTGGCGATACAACGATCAAAGATCAACGGAAAGAAAGTGGGAATAAAGATGAATTAAGGAGGACCGGAAATTAAGAAGGATAAGAGGAGACGCAGAATGAGCGATTCAGTGCCTATTCGCTAGCAAGCCAAACCCTACACTGGTGCATCGCTATTTCCGCCCTAACAAAAGCACCCAACGTCCATCAGAAGCTGGTCTATCTCCAGAAACCAATCTACTTACTACTAATTTTAACGATTTGCTCCTGATAGATAGTCGTCCCTGTTTTAATATTAGTAATGTTTAAAAAGTAATTGCCATTTTCGATCATCGAGACGTCCAATACCAATCGGGTATCCATCAATTGAGTCTTTTGACAGACAACCTGGCCAAAAGTGTTATAAATCTGAATGTTCACTTCTTTTGAGTCCTTCCTAACAATAATTATTCGATTATCGACTGGATTTGGGAAAGTAACAATTTCATGTCGCCTGTCAATACTAGCAGAAATCACTTTTGAAAATTCACTTTGCCCTTCGAAATCCAACTGCTGGAGACGATAGTAGTTAACTCCCTGACTTGCTGATCTATCTATGAATCTGTATGTATTTAATTCATTTACGGTTCCTCTGCCTTCTACGAATTCGATGATGTCCCAAACCATAAAGATATAATGAACTATATCCAAAAACAATAGCAATTTTCTTTCTTGTTTGGGTAATAATTCTACCATTTTTAATACCTTGGAAATCATGGTTTGAATGAAACAAAAGCTAGCAGAGAACAATGGCTGCAATGGCAATACTCCCTAAGAGGTGCACTGCGGGTAGCTGGGGTATAGCCAATTAGAGAACAAAGAAAAATTCAATGCAAAAATCAGTATTTGTAATTACCAAAATGGATTGTCCTTCGGAAGAAAATTTAATCCGAATGAAGCTTGACGGGATTCCAAGTATTGCAAACTTAGACTTCGATATACCAAATCGAAAATTAACCGTTTTTCATAGTGGACAAATTGAAGAAATCGAAAAGTCCGTTATCGAATTGAATTTGGGCGGGAAAAAAATATCAACGGAACGGACAGACCAAACAGATTTTAAAGAAAATTCAAATCAGAAAAAGCTACTTTGGACGGTACTCGGAATAAATTTCGCCTTTTTCATTATCGAAATGACAACAGGAATACTCTCAAAATCAATGGGATTGGTGGCTGATAGTTTGGATATGCTTGCGGACAGTTTTGTTTACGGAATTAGTCTTTTTGCGGTTGGAGGAACTTTGATAAGGAAAAAGCGAATTGCCAAACTTGCAGGATACTTCCAAATAACGCTTGCGATTGTCGGATTTATAGAAGTGCTAAGAAGGTTTTTGGGAGAAGAAAAACTACCTGATTTTTCGATAATGATAATCGTTTCGGTTTTTGCACTAATTGCAAACGGAATTTGTTTGTACCTGCTTCAAAAGTCAAAGAGCAAAGAAGAAGCTCATATGAAAGCAAGTATGATATTTACTTCAAATGACGTGATAATAAATTTGGGGGTAATAACGGCAGGTGTTTTGGTCAATTGGCTGAATTCGAATACACCTGACTTGCTCATCGGAACAATCGTTTTCATTTTAGTGGTTCAAGGAGCGAGGAGAATATTAAAACTTGGAAAATAAAATTGAAAATGGACAATAACAGTATTAAACAGAGCCAGGAAAAGCAGACACCATTTAGCCGAGATTGCCATCAATCAAAAAACTAAAAAGTATACAAGAATCGAAATTTAGTATAAAGAGTTAAATTATTCCAATCTTATCTTTGTAAGATTCATTTAAAACCAATTAAAAGATGAAAAAGAATAAATTTGGCAAACTAGGTTGGACTCCCGAAAGAATAGGACATTTAAGTGGCAAAACATTTGTCATAACAGGAACAACAAGCGGCACCGGATTTGAAGCTGCTCAAATACTACTATCAAAAGGTGCAAAAGTGGTGATGTTAAATCGCAACCTTAAAAAATCGGAAACTACCATCAACACGTTAAAGCAAGCGCTGGGTGATAATATTGAGGTACTGAATATAAGAATGGATTTGGCAGACCAGGCTTCAGTAAGAAAAGCAGCGGCGGAGGTACTTGAAAAAGTGTCGCACATAGATGCATTGATTTGTAACGCTGCTATCGCCCAAGTGCCCACTCAAAAACGCACTGTTGATGGCTTTGAAAGTCAGCTTGGTGTGAATCACTACGGTCATTTTACACTACAAGGTATGCTCTTTCCGCGGATTGAAAAATCTAAAGGGCGGATAGTGACGGTAGGCAGTATGGGGTACGATATGGGGCTTAAGACCATCAAGTTTGACGATATGAACTGGGATAAAAATTATTCTGCAAATGGTGCTTATAGTCAAAGCAAACTCGCGCAGATAATGTCTATTTATGAATTACAAGATAGGCTGAAAAATGCTGGTAAAACGGATGTTAAAGCCTATGCTTGTCACCCAGGTTCATCGAGAACATCACTAATTGCTACAAGTGGTAGTTTGATGATGAGGATTATTTTTGGTCTTATGAAATTATCGCCATTGACACAATCCGCTGAAAAAGGTGCTTATCCCCAATTAATGTGTGCCACTGAAAAAGACCTAGACCAAAGTGATTTTTATGGACCTACCGGCAGAAGTAACTGGGTTGGCCCTGTTGGAGCACATAAATTAGAACCACACGCGAAGGATAAAGCCGTTGCAGAGCGGTTGTGGGAAGTATCAGAAGAGGCAACTGGTTTAACGTGGAATATTTAACTCAATTTTAAAACCTAAAGACATGAATATTTTGAAAGCGGCCACTGATTGGGCAAAAGCCGAACTTTTTTCGACCCCTTTTTTTATTCTTTTCGGATTTCTGTTTGTACTGGCGAGCATTGGCTTTTGGCAATTAGGAAAAACCGAAATGGCAAAAGCATACATTATTCCTACGCTGGTAGCAGGTGTTTTACTAATGATAATTGGATTGGGATTATTTTTCACGAATAAATCAAGACTCGCCAATTTTCCTACCGATTACGAGCGGGATGCATCAGCATTTGTTGAGTTAGAGCTTGCCCGTGCCGAAGGAACCTTAAAAGAATATAGCACCATAGTATTTATAGCAATTCCGCTACTTATCGCTGCTTGTGCCATAGGCATTGTATTCCTCAGTACACCTGTTTGGCGAGCAAGTTTGATCACCACTATTGCTATGTTGACGGTCATATTGTTGGTTGACGGTACAGCACACGCCAGAATGGACGTCTATCATCAACAATTATTATCAGTAGAAAAAGAAGATTAAAAATAGCATGAAACATTTCAAAACACTTTCAGATTACTTTGATTACATTCAATTACCTCGTCCTGAACATCCAATGTTGAGTGTATTGTTTGCAAATGGGAAAAATTTTCTACCTTGTCCTAGAGAGAGTTCGCCTCCGATAACTAATGATTGTTATTCCATTAGCCTAAAGAAGATGGTGAAAGGAGATTTAAACTATGGACGAACAAAATATGATTTCGATAATGGAGTATTGATTTTTATTGCTCCAAGACAAGTTTTAGAATGGGATAGCAGCGTCGTTTTTGAGCAAAAAGGGTTTTCAATAAACTTTCATGAGGATTTTCTAATGGGAACAGAATTAGCACAACAAATTAAGAAATATGGATTCTTTTCCTACGCTGTGAACGAAGCGTTGCATCTTTCACCAAAAGAAGAAAGGCAGATGGAATCGATTGTAGAAAATATTGAAATAGAGTACAACAACAACCAAGACAAATTTAGTAAAGACATCATCATTTCCCAGTTGAGTACCCTTTTAAAATATGCCAATCGCTCTTACGAAAGACAATTTTTAAACCGAAAAGAGCTATCGAATAGTTTGTTAGAGCAATTCAACAAAAAATTAGATACCTATTTTGAATCGGGACAACTGCAAGAAAAAGGTATTCCAAGCATAGACCATATAGCGCAGAAGATGTCTATTTCGCAACGTTATTTAAGTGACACTCTTAAAAAAGAAACAGGCAAAACAACAACGGAGCACTTACAACTATATTTGATTGATCAATCCAAGAATATTTTATTGAATCCAAACAAAAGTATCTCAGAAGTAGCGTATGAATTGGGATTTGAATATCCGCAATATTTTTCAAGATTATTCAAAAAGAAAGAAGGAATAAGTCCATCAGAATTTAGAGAACAATATACTATGAATTAAAAGAAAACGGACGCCACCCAAAAAACAAACGACCATACCTGTGTTTAGCAAGTATGGTCGTAGCTTGTGCTGCACATCTCCCTTTCCTTATTTTTAAGGGACTTATAGCAAAGATAATTTACGAAATCTAATGTAAGGGTAGCTTGTTAAACCTTGGTAATCCTATCCTAAACTGAATTTTTTAGTGTTAAAAACACCTGAAAAAATGAAAACTCAAATTAAACGAATGCAAGTAGGTGAAGGAAGGATTAGCGGAGCTATTTCCATCCTGCTTGGTGCACTTTCTATAGCCGCCTTATTATGCTTCAAATTTCCAGAACAATTTACAACACCAGAATTTCGTGAGGTATATACCGCAGAAATCGTTGAGAACCTAATGTTTGGAGGAATTATCGCCACCTTTCTCTTTGGCCTTGTCAGCCTTTTGTTCAATAAAAATAAACGGAATGCGACAATCGGAATTTGTTTGGGGGTATTGACTATACTATTAGGTGGCTTTAAAGTTGAAGGTCGAGCGGTTGAAGAAGTGAGGTGGAGTATTGGGCTCGATTGGCTCATTTTAGACTTGCTCCTAATGGTACTTCTATTTGTACCCATAGAACTCGCTTTTCCAAAAAACAAGTTACAGTCAAAATTTCACGAGGAATGGAGGACTGATCTTATCTATTTTGGAATAAGTCATCTAGCCATACAATTGTTTGGGGTCTTAACCAAAAAACCAGCTGTTGCCTTTTTTGGATGGATGAATCTAGAAAATGTCCATCAATGGGTATCCGAATTGCCGTTTGTGGTCGAGTTGTTTCTAGCATTGTTTATCTCCGATTTTTTTCAGTATTGGGCGCATCGATTTTTTCATTCACATCATTATCTGTGGCGCTTTCACTCCATACACCACTCCACGCAAAACATGGATTGGCTGGCTGGTTCACGAACTCATTTTATAGATATATTCTTTACTCGAAGCATTACTTATATTCCTCTTTATATCTTGGGTTTTTCTACCTTAACCTTCAATGTCTACATCCTGTTTATTGCCATTCATGCCGTTTTAATCCATGCAAATACTAGAGTCAATTTTGGTTTTCTTAAATACATAATAACTACTCCTCAATACCACCACTGGCACCATTGTGAGGAGCCTGAGTATTATGGAAATAATTTTGCCATAGTGTTTCCTTTTATAGATAAAATTTTTGGAACGTACTATCTTCCAGGAAATAAATGGCCCAAAGGAACCGGACTAATTGACGCCTCCTTTCCTAAGGGATTTGTCAAACAACTTGTTTATCCATTTACGAAGAACCCTTTTAAAAATGATTTACTCCCTGAAGAAAGGAGCAAGCGATGACC
>CALLVY010000343.1 GCA_938015925.1 uncultured Saprospiraceae bacterium | reverse complement strand
CAACAATCCGATTCCCCAACTCGCATCTTGCGCTATCCCGAGATTGGAACAACAAAGTGACAGGGCTAATAAACGAAGGATATAGAAGTTTTTAAGATTTTTCATCTGGGATTATTTTTGAAATTAAAAAGCCTTTTATTTTTACTTTCAAAATGCAATCCAAAAATGGGATATATTGAAGTTGTTTAAAAATAGGTAGATGATTTTTTTTCAAGGTCTTCTTTCAAAAATCCTTAAATCGATCATCCAACAGTTTTAGTTTAATTAATTCCGTATAGGCGCTAGTACTTCCAGTAGACGTTCCTCCACCATGACTAAACTCTCCTTTGATCGAAATGGTTTTTTCAGAGATATCCGCAATGTCTACTAAAAAAGAACCGGCATTTTCCCAGGCGGTTTGAATCGTTTTATTTTCCACATCAATATTGTATTTCCCTCTTCTTTTGGTCTTAGAAAACTGAATGTGGTAAACGCTACCATCGGGAAAGAACTTGTATTCATCGTAACCATATTTCCCTTGCGATTTCCAGTAAACTTCTTCATCTGCTAAAATGGCTTTTAGTTCGCTTATCTTTTCGCTGACGTTTTTTTGCTCGGAATTGTTAGTCGTTGATGTTGTGTTGTTATTGCAAGCAGCCAGGGCTAGCGTTATTAAAATCAGGAAGCTTATCTTTTTCATTATTTGAAATTGTTGGTGTGCCTTAAAATCCTAGTACTTTTCTCTTTTCTTTAAACGTATGGAACTAGATCAATACACATCTTCTAGTATTGAGGAGGCAAAATAAGAATAATATTTTATACGGAAATGGGAATACTTGGATTCGATTTTTATGGGAGCGATTGATGGTGAGGATTGAGGTGCAGATGCCTCTGTCTAGTTCCTTGGGTAATTTAAAAGTAAGCGCTAAGGACTAAAACCCTAAAAAACCGTATATTCGCTCAACATTTGAATTTCGTTCATTTCTACCTTCCCTGGTAGAAGTTCGCTTAGTTGGAAAATGATTTTCTAATCAGGCAAACCTTTTACTATTATGAGCGACTTCTACGAAATTGAATCCTTTCAAGCTTTCTCGGAAAGTCATATCTGGCAAATCAACCGAGATTTCTATCAACAAGTCGGAATTGAGGCCTGGAGCAAGGGAATGGTGCCGCACCATATGACCAGTAATTCCATGGTTGGAAAGACTTATGCCGAATTGATTCTGGGCTTGTTGACGGACGTGGCGGCTAAAGGTGGCGCAAAAGATAAGGTGTATATTTTGGAATTGGGAGCAGGACATGGACGTTTGGCTTTTCATATTTTAAAGCATTTGGAAAGATTGACAGGCTTGTTGGATACGGATTTGCCGGACTATTGTATGGTGGTCAGTGATATTGTGGATCAGAATCTGGATTTTTTGATCAAGCATCCGCAGTTGCAAAGCTATTTGGAAAAAGGACTTTTGGACGTGGCATATTTTGATGCGATTGGGAGTAAAGAAATTCATTTGCAATATGCGGACAAAACGATTCGTCCGAAAGATTTGAATCAACCACTTGTGGCCATTGGCAATTATTTTTTCGATTCGATTCCCAATGATTTATTTCTCATCAAAGACCAGGAAATTTCTGCTTGTTCGATTTCTTTAAGCAGCAAAGAAGATCCTAAGGATATGGACCCTCAAACGCTCCTGAAAAACTTGCAGTTGACTTATCAAAAAACACCTTTAGAAAAACCGTTTTTTGAAGATGCGGTTTCCAATGAAATTTTAGCCGAATATAAAAACCTACTCCAGGATACGCATCTGTTTTTTCCGCACAAAGGCATACAATGTTTGAATAATTTACGGGCCTTTTCGGACAAGGGATTGCTGCTGCTTTCGATGGATAAAGGTTTCCATGAAACACATGATTTGGATCAGAAAAAGGAACCAGATATCGTGACCCATGGCAGCTTCTCGCTCTGGGTCAATTACCATGCCTTGGGGCGCTATTGCGAAAAGCAAGGTGGCAAAGCTTTGTTTCCTTCCTTCTCTACTTTTCATTTAGAAATTGCTTGTCTGCTTTTTTCAGAGGAGGCAGAATCTTACCAGTATACCAATGCGGCCTATCAACGATTTGTAAATGACTATGGACCAGATGATTTTAATAGTTTGAAAAAAATTGGCTATAATAATGTCTCTAAATTAATGCTGATTGATTTAATTGCGCTCATACGCATGGGAGCTTATGATTCTACTTTTTTTGTAAAACTATTTCCACGATTAAAACAAGTTTCCCATTCGATCAGTACCAACCAAAGGAATCGCCTGGCGCAAACCATTCATCAAGTTTGGGATTTATATTTTAACATCAATGAACCTATAGATTTGGCTTATGAGTTGGGTGGCTTCTTTTATGATCTAGGATTCTATGAAGAAGCTTTGCAGTATTTCCAATATTCCATCAATGAATCTGGCCAAAAACCAGACATCTATTACAACCAGGTCTTGTGTTACTTTCAGTTGCGAAAAGATGTTCTTTTTACCCAAACTTTAAAAGAGGCGAAATTGGCTTTTCCGGAGAGCACGCTATTTGAGCATTTGGATACTTTGGATTTGGCGGCGGTTTGATTTTTTCCTCCTTGCTTAATCCGCACGCTGGTATTCATAAAAATAACAGAGGCTAAGTTTATCATTGATAAAGCTTGGTATCCAACGGATTCACCAGGTAAACGACTAAACTACGACAGCCATCCATTTGCATAAACTGGTCTTCAATAAAGGGATACGGCTCGTAAAACTGACAAGGACTTTTAATCGCATAAAGGGATACGGCTAGAAAAATTAAGATTAATTTTTTCATTTCCATGGAGCATCATTTTATTTAATGATGACGAAATCAAGACATCCCCCAAAGCACCTAATCGCTTAAAATATTATAAAAATCAAAATCCCGCTAATGATCGCAATCAAGGTGGTAAAGATTCCAATTCTTTTTGACTTCAACCAACCCGTTAAACCAATAACCGTGAGTAGGGAATAAATTCCCAGGATGACTGCCATCCCTCCAGCTATTCGTGGAAAATTAAGTAATTCCATTCTATCCCCATAAGGAGAATCGGGCGCTAAAATCATTTGGACTTTTATCATTGCAATAACGGCAACCATAAAGGATACCGCAGAAAGAGATAAACCCAAAACCATAGCTTTCAAGATTTTACTATCGCTTTCATGGAGGATGATGGTTCCTAGTATGGTCGTAGCTACCCCTCCAAAAAAAACACTGATGAGTACTAATTGCTTCGCAGAATTCGCGAAATATTGAGAGGAGAGTTCTTCCATAATAGTTTTATGTTTTATTTATTTTTCACAAAAAGAGAACACCAATGAAACCATCGTCCCTCCAACACTTACCAAAAATAACAATAAAACTCAAAACACCATCATCCATTTCACAATCCCAGCAAAACATAAGGACATTTACTTTGATGGTACTCGTTTTAAGAGTAACATTACAGCCTTAGCCGTTTTATGCGGCCTTACTCTTAAGCAGTAAAATAGTGGATCAAACATTTGAACGAATCATCGCCAGTTTTTTAGAAAACAGAGTGGGTCTAATTAAGGGTTTTTTGGACGAAAATTTATCCAAACACTTAAAAGAAAACTTATTCGCACTCTTGCTTAAGCAACAATTAAAAGTGGCAGGAATTGGAAACGATTCCAACTTCCTCACCAATAAATCCATCCGCAGTGATAAAATTTATTGGCTAGATCGGGCACACAATGACCTCCATGAAAATAGTTTTTTCGACCTGATGGATGAATTTGTAAAATACCTGAATCAAACTTGTTATACCGGAATCACCGGATACGAATTTCACTATGCCTATTTTGACAAAGGCACTTCTTACAAGCGGCATCTTGATCAGTTTAAAGACAATCAAAAGAGAGCTTTTTCGATGATCCTCTATCTAAACGAGCATTGGGTGCTTGCCGATGGCGGACAATTGTGCATCTATCATCCTGATTCTTCTCAGGTCATTGATCCCATCAATGGCGAAGGGGTGTTTTTTAAGAGTAGTGAATTAGAGCATGAAGTTTTGCTCAGTCATAAACCTCGGATGAGTATCACGGGTTGGTTGAAGACGAATTAGAAGGAATTCTACAGCTTTAAATCATCGAAAAATATAGACACCTGCACCAAACAAAACGACCTCTGGAATCTTTCGAATTTCAGAGGCCGTTTACCTATTGAATGAAAAAACGCCACTCAGAATCCTGTACTTATTCTTTGATGACTTTAAACGTTTTGTAAATACCCCGAACATTGGCGTGCAAGAAATAGATACCACTTGGATACAAGGATAAGTCCACACTAGTTTGCGAAGCACGAATCTCCGAAGTAAAAAGTAAGCTTCCCATTACACTGTATACGCTGATCATATCTTTATCCGAAAAGGAAATTTCGCTGGTACTTAAAACAAGATCACCGCTGGTCGGGTTAGGAAAAACAGCAAAGGAATTTTCCGTATGGAGTTCTGTGATATCAGTGGAAATAAAACCACTGAAGCACTCATTCGAATAGGCGGTACTCAATTCTGAACTGGCGGTTAAAACCGCAGTAGAATCTTTACAAATACATCTTCCATCATTGTAATTGTAAGTCATATGAGCCGCATCCGTTTCGAAGGCTTTAAAGGTGCATTGTTCGAAAGTCAGGGAATCACTCGTTAGCATTTGCATTTGATGACTCCAATTGGTGAATAAGGTGCTTCCACCATTCCAATGATTGAGACCGGGTGCCTGACTAAAATCACAAGGTTTAAAGAATAAAAGGTATAAGGTTCCGGTGCCTCCGGCTCCTACTCCACCGCCCATATTGACGGCAATCGTCCCGTCGCCGCGTAGGTCTCCGATAAAAGAAACAGATCGGGAAAAACGTTCGCCTTCTCCGAAAGTAAAGCCAAAGCCACCGAGGCTTCCGTTTATCTTGGTATAGGTTTTTACGGTCTTATCGGGATTGAGGTAAAGGATGTAGCCATCGCCTTCGTTTTGCTGATTGGCTCCGGTGATGAGATCCGGTACTCCATCGCCATTGAGGTCGCCGGGGGCGCATAAGGCATGGCCAAATTGACCGCCAAAAGTTCCATTGGGATTTACTTCGTCCGACAAGAGATCGTTGAAGCCGCCTTGGCCTTCCGTGATTTTTATTTTGGAAACCACATTGAAATTGGTGGGGTCCAAAGAAAGTATCCAAACAGCTCCTTTTCCACCATCCGACATAAAGGCTCCAACGGCCAACTCTTGAGTTCCATCTTGGTCTAAATCGCCCAACAGCGCTACTTCTCTCCCGCCAAACATATCGTCATTCTCCAAACCAGCGCCAAAGCCTCCGGAGTTCGAATTTATGGTAAGGGTCTGTGCAGGAATGACTTGCGAAGCATCGTCAAAGAATAAAATACTAATGGCTCCCCGATTCATTCCACCAGCGTCTGAACCGGGATCGCAGACGACCAAATCAATTTTGCCATCCTTGTTTAAATCTCCGATAGCCGATAATCCTTGGGAAACAATGCCTTCGTTTTTTACATAGTTTTTTACCGTTCCATCATTGTTGAGATGAATGATGTACAAGGCTCTATTGGCCATGCCGGAGGCGGTAACCGCGATGTCGGGAATATTGTCCTTGTCATAATCGCCAATTCCTGCGACGCCATAGCCAAAGAAATTACTCGCCGTCAGTGTTTCGTCAAAGCCACCTTCCAGGACTGATATTTTTTGATTGGATTGTACGGTACCATCGGTATTCATAAATAGGATGTACACTGCCCCTGCATCGGTTTCTCCATCATCGTCAGAACGGGCGCCTACCACTAGGTCTAAGATTCCATCGCCATTGATATCCCCGGCTACATCATGGTCTCGGCTAAAGCGATCTCCGGCATCGAGGTCTGCAAAGAAGCCACCGGAGCCTTCTTCTATTTTTACAAAACCATCTGGGCCAAATTGGGTGAGAGTTTGTGTATGAATGGTGGGAATTGTTAGCAGGGTGGCTGCTATTAAAAGGGTAAATGTTCTTAAGTTCATATTCGTCTTGTTTTTTTAGTTTGGGGTTAGACGTTGATGAACGGGGAAGGTTTAATTGGATTGTTAGGGAAATTTCGAATTCTCTTTCACTCTTTTAAAATCCCTCATCGCAGACTCCGACTCAGGAAACAGCAATCGATTTAAATTAAAATATTGCTTCGCCCTTTTGTAATCTTTGTTGTTGAAAAAATGATAGCCTTTTATTTGCAGAAGAGTTTCATCAAAATCATCCTTGTCCAATTCTTTTATCGCCTCTTTATTTAATTCGCTGGTCGCAAAATTTTCAGTGCTGATAAAATCCAAGGTATTCTGATACGCTTGTTTTTCTTTTTCCGTTCCTGTAAGTTCTACTTTAATAAAAGTACTGATATCGATATAGTCTGTTTGATCGGAGTTGGCTAAAATGGAGATGATATAATTGGATTCTTTATACCACATCAACTCCCCTCTTACCCCATAATAGCCTCCCAAATGACCGATGATCGTTTGGTCATTATTTTTATTGATGCCGATTCCATAGCCATAGTGGCCGTAGTAAGCTTCTACTTTTGGAGCAAGCATCAATTGAGTGGTCTCTTCTTTTAGTAATTTATTGGACAGGAGTCCATGATAGAATTTTAGTAAATCGCTTGTGGAAGCATAAGCGCCTCCTGCGGGACCGCTTCCTAAATTCAAATGATAATTGGTTTTCCACTCGTCTTTTTCATGAGCGGGTCTTACATATCCAACGGCTACATTTGGAATAATTTCCGTCAATTTCCAAATATTTGTTTCTTGCATTCCCAAGGGTTCAAAAATATGGGTATTCAGATATTCTTTGTAAGACTGTCCTGAGATTTCTTCAATTAGAAATCCCAATAGGATATATCCAACATTGCTGTAATTATTTTTCCCAATTTTTTCCGGATCAATCGTCAGGCCTTCATAGAGGCTGCGGTAATCTTCTAAGTTCAAATATTCGAATTTATCCGTTCTATCAAAGGTTTCACTAAACCACAAGTCCAAGCCGCTGGTATGGGTAAGCAATTGATGAATGGTGACGGAATCGCGAATTCCATCATTGGGAAAATCAGGAAGATAAGTTCCAATAGTTTGATCTAATGCAATTTTGCCTTGCTCTTTTAATTGCAATATGGAAACTGCTGTAAATAGTTTTCCGATAGAAGCAATATTAAACTTCGTATCAATTTTATTTAAAACGCTGTGTTCTCGGCTAGCATATCCAAATGCCTTTTCCAATAGTACCTTACCCTCTTTGGAGATGGAAATCCCCAGACTAAAATCTTTATTCTTTGCTAATTCCTGGAGATACTGATCTATTTTTTCGATGCTCCGATCCGTTTGACTCTTGCACTCAAAGACGGTAAATACTAATGCGATTAAAAAGAGGCATCTTATTTTCATAGGTCTTTAATTTTTTTCGTTCTTGGACAAATCCCGTGGTCAATCAAAAAGAAGAACAAAAAAGTGACTGTAAGAAGCGTTTTTTCTTCTTTTTGGTTGACTCACACACGGGATTTGTCTGAGAACCATTTTTTTTAACAACAATTGGATCTGAAAAGTCGGCCATAATTATCGTGTTTATCCTATTCTTGGAGGTCTAACTCTTCTATAGAGTCTATTCCGACTTGCTTTCTTTCAATTGCTAATTTTATCATATTGCCATAAACACCATATTC
>CALLVY010000342.1 GCA_938015925.1 uncultured Saprospiraceae bacterium | reverse complement strand
GTAGCTTACAAGAATTTGCTACATCAAATTGCACTTGCTGTGAAGACCCTTTTAATAACACCTCCCTTTACTCAACTCAACACCCCATACCCCGCCACCGCCTATATCAAAGGCTTTTTGGCCACCAAAGGAATGGAAGCCCATCAAGCAGATTTGGGCATTGAGGTCATCCTAAAAGTTTTTTCAAAAGAAGGTTTCCAAAAACTATTTGCCAGTATTCCTACCGATGTGGAGCTTAGCGAAAATGCCGCTCGAATTATTGGTTTACAAAAACATTATATCCAGACCATCAATCCGGTCATTCATTTCTTACAAGATAAAAATCCGACATTAGCACACATCATCTGCGAAGGCGAATACCTGCCAGAAGCCAAACGCTTTGAACAAGTCGATGATCTCGAATGGGCTTTTGGAACGATGGGCATTCGCGACAAAGCGCGTCACCTAGCTACGCTTTACCTGGAAGATATTTCGGATCTGATTGCAGAGTTGATTGATCCTAATTTTGGTTTTAGTCGCTATGCAGAGCGATTGGCGCGTACCGCTACTTCCTTTGATCCTCTTTATGATGCTTTGCAAGAAGCACCTACTTTTGTCGACGAATTTTTAGTAGAATTGTTGAAAGGAAAAATGGAAAAAGAACAAGCGGCTGTAGTGTGCATCAGTGTTCCTTTTCCAGGCAATTTATATGGTGCCTTGCGTTGTGGCCAGTTTATAAAAAAATACTTTCCCGATACCAAAATCATCATGGGCGGTGGTTATGTCAATACAGAATTGAGGACGCTTTCGGAAGAACGAGTTTTTGAATTTGTAGACTACCTGACGCTAGACGATGGCGAAGCACCACTTTGGCATTTGTATGAATATTTTTTAGGTCAAAGACCGATTACCGAACTCAAACGCACCTTTATGCTCCGAGGCGGAATGGTGCAATATTGCAATGCTTCCAAAGAACTTGACGTTCCACAGCGAGATGTCGGAACTCCAGATTATAGCGATTTCTTTCTAGACCAATATCTATCCGTTATCGAAATCGCCAATCCAATGCATCGCCTTTGGAGCGATGGCCGTTGGAATAAATTGACCTTGGCACATGGTTGCTATTGGGGCAAGTGTAGCTTCTGCGATGTAACGCTCGATTATATTCAACGCTACGAACCCGTCAATGCCGCGCTACTTTGTGATCGCATTGAAACCATCGTTGCCCAAACGGGACAGCATGGTTTTCATTTTGTAGATGAAGCCGCGCCACCCGCGCTACTTCGCGATCTCGCTCTCGAAATTATCAGACGCGGCATCACCGTAGCTTGGTGGACGAATATTCGTTTCGAACAAAACTTTACGGAAGACCTTTGCCGCCTTTTAAAAGCTTCCGGTTGCATCGCCATCTCTGGTGGTCTGGAAGTCGCGTCCGATCGTTTATTGACACTGATGAAAAAAGGAGTGACGGTCAAACAAGTCGCCAAAGTTTCCCGAAATTTTACTTCTTCGGGAATCATGGTTCATGCTTATTTGATGTATGGTTTTCCTACCCAAACCGCACAAGAAACCATTGATGCTTTGGAAATGGTCCGGCAGCTTTTTGAGACCGGCGTTTTGGAATCTGGTTTTTGGCATCAGTTTGCGATGACTGCACATAGTCCGGTTGGTTTAAATCCTTCGGCTTATCAGGTGGCAGAGATTGGACCTGGCGTGGGCACTTTTGCGAATAATGATTTGTACCACGATGATCCGCTGGGCGCAGAACATGAATTGTATAGCGAAGGCTTAAAAAAGTCTTTGTTTAATTATATGCACGGCATTTGTTTTGAATTTCCTTTGCAGGAATGGTTTGATTTTGAAGTACCGGAAACAAGTGTTGCACCGGATTTTATCCTGGAGGCGGTTAATGAAGAAGAGGAGCGGAAGTCTCGCTCGCATAGCAAAATGATCTGGCTGGGAGGAACTCCCGAGTTGGCTTACTTTGAAAAAAATAGAAAGGGAAAGACCATACCCATGGTAGAAATTCTTTTCCAAAATAAAAAAACGGCCTTGGCCTTGAGCTTTCCTAAAGCGAAAGGAGAATGGTTGGCCATGATGCTTCCCACCTTGCTTCCCGATTTTGAAAATCCCATTACCTGGAAGAAAGTCGCGGACTCTTATAAAGCCAATGACTGGGGCGATTTTTCGATTTTTTGCGAAAGCGAAAACTGGGAATTATTGCGTGATCATGGCTTGTTGGTTTTATAAGCGACGGAACTAAATTGGTTTGATTTTTCAAAATCTCAAAAAGGAAAAATCAAAATGATTACTATCGTGAATTTTCGATTTTCGTTAAATTCTTTAGTGCAATTTTGTCATTGTAGGGTTGATCTAAGGAAGAAAATGCTAAGAGTAAGGGGAGTTTTACGAAAGAAGGAATGGGGAGCCAGTCAAAAAAGTGTTTGACGGAGGAGTTTTTTTTGACGAGGGTTTTGGATACTTTTGGCCGACTGCAAAAGTATCACGCCGTAGGCCTCCGCCCATAGGCGGCCTGAGATCAAAAAATCAAATGGTACATTGTCCCTTGAAAAAGAAATCTTAGATTTATCATAGAAACTATTTTTAAAGTGA
>CALLVY010000341.1 GCA_938015925.1 uncultured Saprospiraceae bacterium | reverse complement strand
GATGCTACTCGTTTGAGTACGGCAGTTAAAGAAGTGAAAAACGAAGATGTGATTGCTAAAATTCAAGCCAAACAAAGTGCTTTGCAAAATCAATTAGCCGATGTTAATAGTCAACTTGCAAAAGGAGCCCTAACGACGCTTCCTTCTGATCTTTCCTTTGGTTTTAGTCTTGCTTCTAAATTTATTAGCGGAGTGAGTACCGGAGCTATTGGCGGAGCAGCATTGGGCATTGTAGGAGAAGCACAAAAAATCAATCAGTTTAATAAAAAGACGGAGGCTCTATACAAAAAGCAAGATGATCTTACCGATCAAATTTCTGCGCTTGCGAGCGAGATTACTGAAGACCAATTAGAGGTGATGACTTTAACGCTTGTCGGAGCTCAAATCCAAGTGTTTAGTAAGAACATTAATTCGATTGTTTCTCTAATGGATTCCATCATAGAGATTCTGGTCAATTGGAAATCGAACTTAGAGGTCTTATCAGATTATAGTGCACCTCCAGAAAAAGATTTTTTTACGAGTCAAGTCAATGCTGGATTGGGTTTTTGGAAAGACCTTTCTCAAAAAGTGAATCGCTATGATAATTTACTCTGATTGTTTCTGAAAAAGGATAAAAAAATGGCATAATGGGATTTCTTCCATTATGCCATTCTTCTTTAAACCTGAGGCGGATTATTTTACTACAACAAATTTTATCGCTCGTCGATGTCCTTGTTCATTTTTCAGACTCAAGGTATAAAATCCATCGCTCAAATCACTCAAGTCCAATCGTGCTTGATTGGATTGGGTAGGGATGTTTTGCTGGAGCAATTGTCCGGTAATCGAAAACAAATCGATGCTGAAATCTTCTTCCGTGTCGCTTTGAATATTTACTTGCAAGAAGTCCGTAGCCGGCACCGGAGAAAGATCCACTTGGTATTGGTCGAACAAATCAGAAGTACTAGAGACCTCTTCATTATTGAATTTGAAAGTACTCGCTTGATTGATAAAATCTCCCGTTCCATTAGGGATTCTTGCAAAGGCGATATTGGTTGTCTGTTCGCCAAAAGAAATCGAATCAATAAAGGTTCCGTCATTATTGGTAAGGTAAACTTCGTCTCCTGATTTGCCTAATTTAAAACTAGCATGCAAGCCTGGTTGAGTATCATCTTTATCTGCCCAAACGATGAGGTATTCATTGGCATCAATAGTCGTTCCTAAAGGAAATTGCCATTGCTGTGGATTGCTCAAATCATCTGATAAATAAGCGCCCCCCAAGTCTAAGGTCCCGGTCGTATTATTGTACAATTCGATCCAGTCGTCAAATTCTCCAGCCTCATCAGCGATCATGCTGGTGGAATCATTGGATGCGACCAATTCATTGATGACCACATCTTTGGGGTCTATAGTCACAAGATTCATACAAGAAGTAAGGGCATCCAAATCTATCGCCAATTGATCGATGCGTTCTTCAAGAATCAATTTGATTCCATCCTCACCAATATCATACAGGAAATCATTGTAGGTGAAAAGAGAGTTTGGATCAGATTCGACCGCATCATCAATTAAAACTTTATTATCATCTACCAAAGTAAGGTACTTCTCCTTAGTGAAGTGGTTATTGTTTAACTCACAAAAGTAAGCCAGATACCTTTCGTAAAATTCTGGAACGTTTAACAATCGTTCGATGAGTACCCCTTCGTTTTCTTTTTGATCAATGGGGAAACCATTGTCTCCTCCGGAAGGCGTAAAAAACTGATAAAGGTCTTCACAATTATTCCCCCATGCGTCACAACAGTTGGGATTGAAATCTATAACTTTTGCAAATGTGGCTCCTACAGGATGCGGGCAGGTACCATTGATTATGGAATTGCAATCATTTAGATTATCATTGGTGTCGATGGTTTTGCAAAATTGGTCATTACAGTTTTGTCCTTTGTCTACGGACATACAAACATTGTAAGTCCCTGCGGTGGCATAAGTGTGCGTTGGGTTCTCTTCTGTCGAAGTACCGCCATCCCCAAAGCTCCAGGCAAACTCTGCTCCATTACTTGACCAACTGGTGTTTTGGAATTCGACGGTAGGCGTGCCGACAGGAACTTCCACAAATTCTGGAAATATTTCGCAACCTCCTCCAGAAAAACCTCCATCTAGTGAGAAATTATAATCCCAGGGAATCCAGTGAAAAATGCCCGTTTGGGTATCCTCGTACATGTACCAGTTTCTTTGGTGCTCCAGGTAAGAGTCCCAGTTGTTGGTCGCCACATCAACCGCCAAAACTTTTAGAAAAAGATCGACATTAAAAACGGCGGAAATTTCCTTTTTAAACTCTGCATTAGAAGTATTATTGATGACATCCATCAGGTTGATAAATCCAGACCAATCGTTTTCTGTCTTATTGGTTTTAAGGCTGAATATATCGGCATAAGGCCCTTCGTTATTCCCCAGCCATTCTAATCCACTCCAACCTAGGTTTTTAAATAGGTTGCCATTGTCATTGCTGAAGTTTTTTTGTAGAAATTCCTTATCAACCTGTTCCACCGATTGATAAAGCCCCCAGTATTCTCCATTGATGTATACTTTGGAAAAAGAAACCCTTGATGCTTTTACACCTGTAGATCGGTGCAAGTCATAGCAGATAAAGTCCCTTTGCATACTCGCATCTCCAGTAGAATTATTCAGGTTTAACTTACGTAAACCATCGTATTT
>CALLVY010000340.1 GCA_938015925.1 uncultured Saprospiraceae bacterium | reverse complement strand
CTCCTTACAAAAAAAAATTAGCCCATGCAATATTTGCATGGGCTAATTAGTTTTATAGATGAACTTTTAAAAACTTATTCACTAAACTCTAAAATTCTTTATGAAGCAAAAATTTACACCAAACGATCTAATCAGGTTTATTTACAAAGAGACTTCAACTGCTGAAAACCTGGGTATTAAAGAAGCGCTTAGCGGAGATATTAACTTATCTGAAGAGTACAATGCTCTAATGGGTAGTTATACACAACTTCCAAAAGCAAAATTTGATCCTTCAAAAAATACCATTCAAAACATTCTTCGCTACAGCGAGAATACAGCGGTACAGACTCAATTCTAAATTAAGGAAATACCTGTAAAAGAAATTTTCCTTGTTAATCTGCCCTTTTTGGTCTTTTCCAAAAAGGGCATTTTTAGGTCTAGTGGGCTTTCTTATTCCCTTTCCACAATATCCATCTTCCTCTAATTATTCTAATCACAAGTGCCTGAATATCCTTAAAACATTGGTATCTTGGAAACACAATTATCTTTATTTCCACTTTTTGCTTCAACTCAACTATTTGTTTACATTTCATTTTTTTTAAAAAAAAATGTTCAAAAAGTTGGCAGTTGTCAACAAATAGTTTATTTTTGTGAACGATCAAACATTTTTGTTTTACTTTTAAATTAATTACAATGTCTAAAGATAAAGACGCTAAACAGAAAGCTCTACAATTGACAGTAGACCGCCTTGAAAAAACTTATGGTAAAGGTATTGTCATGAAGTTAGGTGACAAACAAGTTGTAGAAGCTGATACCATTCCTTCAGGCTCTTTGAGTCTTGACCTTGCTCTTGGAATTGATGGATTTCCTAAAGGCCGTATTGTTGAAATATATGGTCCTGAATCTTCAGGTAAAACTACTTTGGCTATTCATGCAATTGCAGAATGTCAGAAAAAAGGAGGAATCGCTGCCTTTATTGATGCGGAGCATGCCTTCGATCGTTTTTATGCAGAGCACCTTGGTGTTGATACTGAAAATCTATTGATTTCTCAGCCTGATAATGGAGAGCAAGCTTTAGAGATTACTGAAAATCTTATTCGCTCTGGTGCTGTTGATATGGTGGTGATTGATTCTGTTGCGGCTCTTGTTCCTCGTAGTGAGATAGAAGGAGAAATGGGAGATTCCAAAATGGGTCTTCAAGCGCGTTTGATGTCTCAGGCCATGCGTAAGTTGACAGGGATTATTGGTTCTACCGGATGTTGTTGTGTATTCATCAACCAACTTCGAGAGAAGATCGGTGTGATGTTTGGAAATCCTGAAACAACAACTGGTGGTAATGCCCTTAAATTTTATGCTTCTGTTCGTTTAGATATTCGTAAGACTGGTTCTGCGATTAAAGATAAAGAAGGAAATGTTGTTGGAAATCACGTCAAAGTGAAAGTGGTTAAAAATAAATTAGCGCCACCATTCCGTATCGCTCTTTTTGACATCATGTATGGAGAAGGTATTTCTAAAACTGGTGAGATTGTCGACATGGGTGTCGATTATGATATCGTCGGTAAGAGTGGTGCCTGGTACAGTTATGATGGTGCGAAGATTGCTCAAGGTCGCGAAGCTGCCAAGCGGTTCTTCAATGACAATCCAGAGGTTGCTTTGGTAGTCGAGCAAAAAATCAAAGCTGCAGTAACTGGAAATGGAGCAGAAGAAGAAATGGATGATAATACCAAGAAGATTGCGGAAGCAGCGGTTAGTGGTGAGAATGGTAGTAAAGCCAAAAACTAGGAGGCTTTATTTAGTGTAAAAGGAACTATTGATTTTAAATTTTCCTACTATGCTTTCATCCTACAAAGAAGAAAGAAACAATTCTATCATAGTTTTACATAAGCGCTCTCCTTTGGAGGGCGCTTTTTTTTATTTCTCTCTTAAAGTTGGAAAATTATCTAGATCAATGTCTCTAATTTTGTCATTGCAATTTTTGATCAGTTTTGCTAAAAGAGCCCGCTCAGGTGAATCTTCGATATTCCCAATTCTAATACTAAGATGGCAGGAATCATGACCTCCTGAAAATTCAGTACAAAAATAACTTTCTTTCGTCTGATCATCAATATCAGATTCGCTACCCAAAAAGAAGAAAGGGCTCAAATCTGCAAGTCCCATTTCTGACTTAATGGACTTTCCAAATTCGTTCATTTCAATTTTGTATTCAATCGTAGTATAATTAATCCTTTTTACCGTTATCGCAATTGCCAGATCCCCTTCCTTTCCAGTCAGTGTATACCTCTTATTTACTTTGGGAATTTGTGGAAATTGAATAGAATCTCTCTGGTCTAAAATAACCAAATCCCCTTTTAAATCAACTCGATCAATCCCTCCGTATGATCTAATCTTAGAAATGAATTGTGCAGAGTATTGAGATTTATCTTCTATGAATATCGCTGCTAATTTTTTCGTTTCCGATTCATTGCTTGCTGTAGCTTCATTTGTTCCAATCGTATTCTTAAGATCCGTTTCTATTTTTTCGTCAGATTTCGGCTTCGATTCTTTCTGATCCGATGAAGTATTTGACTGGCAGGCACAAAAGAAAATTGCACCTAAGAATAGGAGGAGTTTATTTTTCATTTTTCGTTTTTTGGAATACACTTCAACTGTAATAAATAATTCTATGAACCTATTGTTTCCATTCAAAAGTATTGATCAAATGCATCATATCTTCTTTGATGAAATTGAATACTGGTGCTAAAGAATCTGGTCTTGCCTGCGTATTAAAATACAAGGAAGCTCGCAAAAAGTGATTTTTTTCATCCGTCAAATAAAACTGGAAAGGAGAGGCAACAGGGCCTTCGATATCAAAGACAAAACCATTTACTCCATTGGGCTTTTGTATTGGCAATTCGTCAATAAAATTAGCTTTGATATTGTGTTTACCCGCCAGATCAAAAGCATCTGTTTTGAGTTTGTCAAAATTATTTCCAACAGGATAAAAACTACAATGCAATTTGGCATTAAAGCTTGGCATTACCACATCGAACCAACAAGGGTTAACTGGCTTTTCATCAAAAAAAGCAGTGTCCTGTTCAATAATAGCATAAGTTGGATATTCGAAAGAGAACTGACAAAAGCTAACATCCATCTTTTGAAAAGCACGAGAAGGGTATTCTACTTTTGGAAAAGCACGTGGCTTTGGAGCATAGATGACTTCTTCGTTACAGGTCGTAAATAGAAAACAAAAACCAAGAAGAAGAATTAGAAATTTATATTTCTGCATAGAGCTTAAATAGTCTGGTAAATTAGATTTTGGAGAGTCGATAGCAAAAGCCTAAGTTCATTGCTTAGGCGATCCTTTCATTGATGCCATTCACCTTTAATGGAGCCTTATAAGTTCCTCCAGGTAGAGTGATTTGTACTTTTTCAATTCGACGTTTGTTTACTGAAACGATTCTAAAGCTGTATTGATTGTAATTGACCTTGACTCCTTTTTTAGGGATCATTCCGATCAATTCGAGTAATAAGCCAGCCACAGAATCAGCATCGCCTTTTGCCTCATCAAAAGTAGTCGTATCTGTTCCTATAATTCGGCAGACATCATTGAGTAGGGTCTTGCCTTCAAATACATAATTGTGTTCATTGACTTTATCGAAATCAACATCTTCTCTAGTTTCAAATTCATCCCGAATTTCACCAATGACTTCTTCCATGATATCTTCTAAAGTCGCAATTCCTGAACTTCCCCCATATTCATCAACAACAATGGCCATATGCATCCGCTGTGCTTGAAAGTCACTCAATAGATCATTGATTTTTTTGGATTCAGGTACGTACAAAACATTCGTTCTAATCAATTCTTGCCATTCAAAATCGTTGGACTTATCGAGGTGCGGCAGCAAATCCTTAGCATATAAAATACCGGTGACATGATCGAAGTCTTCATCAAAAACAGGAATACGAGAAAAACCAGAATCCTTTACCAATTTTAATAAGTCCGGAAAACTCGTTTTGAAATCAATCGCAATTACATCCACTCTAGCTTTCATAATTTGCTTAGCAGAGATATCTCCGAATTTTACAATACTCTTTAGAATATCCATATCCTCATCCGCATTTCTATCATCCTTTACTGTAAGTTCAATTGCTTGATCTATATCTTCCCGGCTCGTCACACTTCCATTGGTATTGTGCTTAACAAATTTCTGCTCGATTATATTTGTCCCTTTCACTAATAGACTACTCATTGGTTGAAATATTCTAATCAAATACCGAAGAGTGCCGACCATCGTTTTGGCCAATTGTACATTATTAATTTTTGCATAGACCTTAGGGGCTACTTCTCCAAAAAGAACCAATAAGAAAGTAACTCCTGCGACGGTAATTCCCCAATGGATGCCCTTCCCCAATATTTCTACAGTAATATATTGTTCTACCATGGTTCCTGAGATCATGGCGGATGCCCAAGCTAGACAAATAGTGGAAGGTAAAATTTCCTCAAGGACATAATTAGAAAGAAGAATGATCGCAATGTTGATAAAGTTATTGCTAATCAAGATGGTCGCCAATAGGGTTCTCGGTTTTTCCAGCACCTCTAATATCCGTTGTGCAGGTTTAGAGCTTTCCTGCTTCAACTTATTTAAATCATTTGGACTGAGCGAAAAGAAGGCCACTTCAGAACTTGAAATCATGGCAGAACTTGCCAACAAAAGGATGGTTAGTAAAATAGCAGCGCCAAAACCAATAGGGTTAGCCAGTAAAGGCAGGAAGAGAAGAGAGGAGGAAAGTAAAAGTAAATTATCAGGCTCGGATTCCAATATCAAATAGCTTAATATAAAAAATAACAGTAGGGAAAGATTTTATTTTTTTCCTTTCCCTACTGCGGTTTAAAATTAAAAAGGCAAGTCATCTTCAGCTGGTGGAGCTGTTTCGACGGGTCCAGTAGCTTGTACGGGGTTTGCCTGCATTGGGTTTCCCCCATTCATAGATCCCTGGTCTCCAGAGCTCCCTTCCTTGCGGTTCAATACTCGAAAGTAATTACCTACTACCTCTGTCGTTCTTCTGGAATTACCTTCTTTGTCTTCCCATTTTCGATGAGTCAACTTTCCTTCCAAGTAAACCATAGAACCTTTTTTCAAGCTGCTTTCTGCTCGTTCGGCCAAACTCCGCCACACCACGATCTCATGCCATTCCGTTTGGCTTTGCCATTCTCCACCTTTGTCTTTATAATTTTCGTTCGTTGCAATTGAAAATTTAGCTACGGCAGCACCACTTTCTAAACGACGGATTTCTGGATCTCTTCCCAAATTTCCAATTAATGTAACTTTATTTACCATTCTTTTTATTTTATTCAGTGTACTTGGTTTATCCCCCAAATACCATGTATGTTTAAATTAAATCATCTTTAAATATAAAGATTTATCCTGTAAATACCTATCAATAATTTTTGGAAATGCAAATTTACTTAAGTTTTCTCTTTCTACTAAGAGATATTTCTCTTTATCATAATCTGGCGTTTTAGAAAGGGAAATTTCCCAAAATACAGCAATGATTTTTTGATGGCTTAGCATTTGCTGAAAAGGGCGAGACACTGCTTGTAAAAGTTCTTTACCACCTGGAGCCAAAGCCAAAAACAAATCTTCTTCGATCAATTCTGAAGTTTCCAATATTTTTTCCGTCTCTTGAACCGGAAATTCATAAAGGTTTTGCCAAATATCTTTTTCCACTCGTTTATGCAAAAGCAAGCCATCGGGGCTCTCCACTATCAAGTATTGAAAATACCGCGTCCGCTTTTTTATCTTCTTTTCTTTTACCGGAAGTACTCCTTGTTTGCCTTCTTTGAAGGCAACACAAATAGCTTGCAATTCACAATCACCACACATTGGATTTTTCGGCATGCAATGCGTCGCACCAAAATCAATGATCGCCTGATTGTACTCCCCCGGCTTTTTCCGATTGAGCAATTCATCGGCGAGTTGGTTAAATTCTTTTTTGCCTTTGGTCGAATCAATCGGAGTATCAATACCAAAGCAACGAGAAAGTACTCGATATACATTGCCATCCACTACCGCATGTGGCAATCCATAAGCAAAAGAAGCGATGGCAGAAGCAGTGTAAGGCCCAACTCCTTTTAAGCTTAAAATCTCTTCATAGGTTTTGGGGAAAACGCCTTTGAACTCCTTGGCTATGTATTTGGCGGTAAAGTGTAGATTCCGTGCTCGCGAATAATAGCCCAAACCCTCCCATAATTTCATTACCTCATCTTCTGGTGCATCCGCCAAGTCTTCTACTTTAGGATATTTTTCCCTGAATCTTTCAAAATAAGGCCAACCTTGCTCTACGCGAGTCTGCTGCAATATGATCTCGGAAAGCCACACCAAGTAAGGATTTTTTTCTCCTTTCCAAGGCATTGGTCGATCGCTTTTTGCATACCATTGCAAAAGCTTCTTTGTAAAATCGCGCTTTACCTGATTTTCCTTCATTTACAAAAGTAAGGAATGAAGCATAGAACTTGTTTGTTAATAAAGAAATGAAGAAAGAAAAAAGCAACAACAAAATTAATTGCTGTCGCTTCACCAAATTTTTTATCTCTATATGAAAATTTATCTATTACATCTACTAAGTACCTTGTAATCTAAATAATTTTATATTTTTGTAATTTCAAAAGAGAGATTGCAATGAAAAAACAACACGTCGAATTATCGAAATCGGATAAAAAGTATTTAATTAACTTGCTGTCAAAAGGAAGATTGAAAGTGCGTAAACAGAAACGCGCCCAAGCTTTATTAGAACTCGACCGAGGAAAAACATTCATCGAAGTGCAAAACCAATTGAATGTAAGTTATCCTACGGTACTTAGCTGGTCAAAAAAATATAAGTTAGGAGGCTTATCATTTTTAGATGATCAACCTCGGCCCGGTCGTCCAGCGGGACTAAGTGGGGAAGATCGAGCTAAAATTACTGCTTTAGCATGTAGCGAACCACCCGAAGGTTATTGTCGTTGGTCGTTACGGTTATTGGCTGACCGATTGGTTGAGTTGAATATTTGTGAATCAATTTCCCATAATCAGGTTGGAGTCATTTTAAAAAAAATGAACTTCAGCCTCACCGAAAACGTCAATGGTGCATCCGAAAAGTAACTGCCCTTTTTTTAGCGAGGTTAGAGATAATTCTTCGTTTATATTGCTTGCCGTATAATAAAAACTACCCAGTTGTTTGTTTTGACGAACGCCCGTGTTTTCTTATTGGCGATACAATTGAACCGATAAAAATGGAATCCGGGAAAGTTGCAAAGGAGAATTATGCGTATTCTAAACACGGTTCTTGTTCTGTTTTGGCAGCCATTGAACCCCAAACGGGTAAACGATTAGCTCATGTCAAAGAACGACGAACAAAGAAAGAATTTGCAATATTCATGCTTGCTTTGGCAAAGAGTTACCCCGAAGTAATAAAAATAAAAGTTGTTTTAGACAACTTAAATACGCACGGATATTCTGCTTTTTATCAGGAATTTGATGCTGAAACTGCTGCGTGGTTAACCGAAAAAATTGAATTCATTTTTACACCAAAAAGTGCTTCATGGCTCAATATGATTGAAATTGAATTCTCTGCTTTATCAAGACAATGTCTCAATCGAAGAATTCCATGCATCAAAAAATTGGAATCCGAAGTGTTAGTTTTTTTCAAAGAACGTTCCAAAAAGGGCATTAAAATTAACTGGCAATTTACTCAAGATGACGCTCGTGAAAAATTAAACAGGCGATATGCTGAGGTAAATGAAGTTAATCAGAAATATAAAATAACTTAAATTACAGTGTATTAAATTGCCTTCCTTGGAAAGTTTTTTTTACGAGTTGATCTTTATCGTTCCATTCATATTCTCGAGTTTCATCAATACTTTTATGGTCTTTTC
>CALLVY010000339.1 GCA_938015925.1 uncultured Saprospiraceae bacterium | reverse complement strand
TCGAAATGTAATGATTTTAAAAAGGCCTAAAAATATTCTTCTCTTCTGTTTTTCGAATTTTTCTAATCCTCCCAAAAAACAAATCCAGACTAAATCTACCCATTAATCCGTTTCAATTGTTTAATTTTAATCCTCCTAAAGGTTTAAGATATAAAACAATGAAACCAACATTCCTGTTCCTGCTATTCCTAAGTCTTCCACTAACTTATTCCAAGTCCGGAATAAGCTCCGAAGAGTACCCAATTCCATATTCCTCAACAGAAGAAAAATTCTTAGATACCAGAGATCAAAAAACCTATGGTGTGATCACCATTGGTACCCAAAAATGGATGACCGAGAATATGGCTTTTGAAACGCCTAAGTCCGTCTGCTTTAAAAGGAAAAAAGAGAATTGTAAAGAACATGGTCGCCTTTATCCCTTTGATGAAATTGGGATGGTCTGTCCAAAGGGTTGGCGAGTACCGAAGTTGGACGATTGGGAACTTTTAAAAGCGCGTTTTTCTGATCAACCCATTCTCGATTTATTGGATACCGTCGGGTGGGAAAAAAGCAACTCGCATCGAAATACTGCTGGCCTTGATTTGCGAGGCAGTGGCATTCAAATCGCTAAACGAGGATTTATTGGCAAAGGCGCAGCTACGACCATTTGGTTGGATCAGATGAATAACTTTGCTGAATATTACCATGCTCATCTTTATGGGGGAGAGGGCACTTATTTTGAAGCAACAGATTTTAGAACCCATGAAGTACTGCATGCACATCCAATAGAGAATATTGAGAACAGGAAATTTTCGATCCGTTGTATTTGTGAGCAGAAAGAAGATAAGTAATGGAAAAAAATGATTTAGAGTACCTCATCGCTCATTATCTAGCAGCAGAAAAAAAGGTGGAGACTCGCTTGGAAGCGTGTGTGCTGGAAAAGGATTTTCTGGCGGCTCATCAATATTCAACAATACTTAATGGTCTCAAAAAGAAGTTATCCGTTTTGTCAGAATTGGATCCAAGCCGGCGATTAAAGATTCAGCGACAAGAAATCTACTTGGAACATTTGAATGGAAAATGGCAAGTCGAAGAAGATCCAAGACGAAAAAGAATGCTAGAAAAATTCATCGAAGAGGCGAAAGAGAAAATTAGCAATTGGCAAACAGAGGCACCTGTTTTCTTTGCAGACCAACAGCTTATCGATGAAGCTATTTTGGATTTAGGAAAAGGTATTATTCAAGGATTCCATTTAGTAGTAGATCAACGAGAAATGATTTCCTTGGATTTTAAACGCATTGATGCGACTATTTTAAGAATAAAAATCATCGTAGCTGAAAAGACCGATTATTCATCCAACTTTTGGAAGCCCAAAAAAAATAAATTGCAAGGACTTGGATTTGTTTGGTCAGCGGAAGAAAAAGGTTTGGTCTTGGATTGGTCGATAAGCCAGGTTGAGAATACCCAAGGATTGAAGCTGATTTTGGCGAGAATATTTTTCGAAATATTTTATTATAAAGAGTTTGGTGGAACCATAAATTTAATCATTCGAAATTAGACCGATGGAAGAATTGCTCAACATCAAGGGAGAAACAGTAAGAATCAGAGACTGGAAAGTCAAGGATATCAAAGTCTTTCGCTATTGGAATACGGGACAGCACGAATGGATGAAATTTAACGGCCCCTATTATCCACAAAAAAGCGAAGCAGAAATTAACGAACATTTGCATACCTTGCTAGCCCAAATAGGAGAGGGGAAATTTCCAAGCCCCAGATCTCGCGTGGTCATTGCTACAAATGAAACGGATACGCTGATCGGAACGCTCAGTTGGTATTGGCAGAGTAAGGAAACCAATTGGTTGTCGGTCGGCATTGCCATTTACGATGATGGTTTTTGGGGAAAAGGAATAGGCCAAGAGGCCTTGGAAATTTGGTGCCAATATTTGTTTGATACCATGCCGGAGATCGTTCGACTCGATTTGAGAACCTGGTCAGGGAATATTGGAATGATGAGCTTAGCTGAAAAATTAGGTTTTCAAATGGAAGCGCGGTTTAGAAAGGCGCGGATCGTGGATGGTCAATATTATGATTCCATTGGCTATGGAATTTTAAGAGAAGAATGGCTGACCGAGCGAGCGACACAGGAGTTCCATGAGCGATAGCAAACTAAAGCGCACAACCAACTTGCTAAACAATACATCAAGTGAAACAAAGAAAAAAATGATCGATCAAGATATCAACAATAAGAAAAGCATCAAGTATTATGTCAAAGAATACTTGCAGGAGATTGCCAAAGACTTGGTAGGGAAAACAGCGATTGATATTCCGGCCGGCATCGGTACGACTTCCGAGATTTTATTGGAGCACAAGGCTAAGGTAATTCCTTTCGATCTTTTTCCCGAGTATTTTCGTTTGCCCCAATTGACTTGCGAACGAGCAGATGTAATGGAAGAAATTCCCTTGGCAAATGCCCAGGGCGATTATTTGGTTTGCCAGGAAGGCATCGAGCATTTTAGCGATCAGGTAAAAGTTTTTAAAGAATTCAATCGCGTTTTAAAAAAACAAGGACGCCTGATTTTAACGACTCCGAGTTATTCCAATCTGGCCTCCCGTTTTAGCTATCTGATCTTTGAAAGCGAAAACAATAGATTTATGCCACCCAATGAAATTGATAGCATTTGGATGTCGGATAAATCCATTAGTAAAGAGATTTACCATGGACATATTTTTTTAGTCGGTTTACAGAAATTGCGGATTTTGGGGAAACTGGCAGGTTTCCGAATTGTTGAAAATCGCTATGTTCGATTGAGCAAAGGTTCTCTTTTTTTATTCCCCTTTTTGTACCCCTTTATTTTGATCAGTGCTTACTTGAATTATTCTCGGAACATGCGAAAAGACAAAGGCCTTCCTCGTAGCGAGCAAGGCAAAATTTACCGCGAACAACTAATGCTCAATATCTCTCCCAAGAATTTATTGAACAAACACACTTTTTTGATTTTTGAAAAAGAAAAAGAAGTAGACGAAGTCGATTTTCGCAATGATACCATCAGTAAATCTTTTGATAAAGTGATGTGATTTTTTGAAAATGCTTCTGTTTAGTGATTTACTGATTGGGGAGCCAATAATTTAGCGATAGACTCGTTACTAATTCAAAGCTATGATTATCTATTTTTTTAGATAAAAAGACCAGCACTAATCTACCTTCTTTCTTAGTTTACAAATCAAAACACTTTGCTTTGCACGATGCATTGCCTAGTCTGTTTTCTAATGAATTTAAATGAGACGATTCCTCCTGCTCTGCTTGGTGCTGTTTTTCTTTAGTAATTTGTCTGCCCAAGATTTTCGTTTTGGCCTCAGCTTTAATGCCGCTAGAAGTAAAATCATAAGTAACTTTGATTTCCCCGATGATTATTTCATTCGATACAATCCTTCCGGGAAATTTGGTTTTTTGATTGAGAAAAAAATGACGAAGCATTCGGGCTTGGGGATGGAATTGCTATGGGTAAAAATAGAAGGCCTGGAGTTTCGGGACATGGGGAATCTTTCGAAGTTTCAAAGTTTTTCGGGAGGAGCGGCTACACAAACTTTTATTATTTCTGATTATCTGGATATTCATACCGACTACATTGGAGTCCCCGTTTATTATCGTTATTCCTTGGGACGATTTTCTTTCAAAGGTGGTTTGCAAGCATTGGTTTTATTGTCTACCAAATTAGATAAGAGTAATGGAAAGTCTGGTATGCCCATAGGAAAGGAAGAACCCTTTTTTCATTATAAGAATACCGATAATATCCCGCTTAAAAAATATGATCTGGGCCCACAAATTGGATTGGATTTTACCTTGAATGGTCATTTTAGATTACGTTTAGACTATTATCATGGCCTGATGAATTTATATACCAATGCAGGAGACATTCACCGAAAAAATCGCCAGGTGAGTTTTGGCGTCGACTACTGGTTTGGTTGGGAAAGTTACTAATGAATATTAAAACGGATTACAAAAAAAATAGAATGAAACGATTCCTCTTTTTCGGTTTGGCATTTTTTCTTTTTAATAATTTATCCGCTCAAGATTTTCGTTTTGGCCTCAGCTTTAATGCGGCTACCAGTAAGGTTCAAAGCAATTTTTCCTTTCCGGAGGATTATGGTATTTTTTTTAAACGTTCCGCAAAAATCGGACTGCTAGTAGAAAAGAAATTGAGCAAGAGGTCTGCTTTGGGAATGGAGCTGCTTTGGGTATTAATAGAGGGACAGGAATACCGGTATAAGCCAGCTAGCTATTGGTATACGACAAGAGCCGGCGGAAGAAGCGGAACTTCGGGGACTATAATTCTAACCGACAATACCAAGATCCATAGCCACTATATTGGAGTGCCCGCTTATTATCGATTTTCCTTAGGAAGGTTTTCGATCAAAGGAGGACTTCAGGCCTTGATTTTAATGTCCTTGGATATAGAGAAAAGCCATTTGCAAAAAGGAGTTATTGGAGCAGAAACAGAACCCTTTTTGCAATATGATACTGCGGATAAAATCCCACTTAGAAAGTATGACTTGGGGCCACAATTTGGACTGGATTTTAGATTGAGTAAGCATTTGCGATTGCGGATCGATTATTTTCAAGGCCTAACGAATTTATACACAGATGGAGGAGAATGGCAGCGGAAAAATCGCCAGTTTAGTTTTGGCGTCGATTACTGGTTTGGCAGGAAAAGCTTTTGATGGTGTAATTGTCAGGGATGGACAAATATTGGCTATTGGTTATTAGGAGTGTTCAGGAAAAAATGGAAGAGAAATATTCCATATCGAATATCGATTGGGGCGGTCAATGCTATGATTTAGTTTAATCCCTTCTTTGATCTCCCTATAAAATCGCGATTTTTCGTCAAAAAATCATTATTCAAAATTAAAAATTCCTTATTAGGAGTGTTCAGAAAAAAATAGAGAAGGAAATATTCAATATTCATTAGCCAAATATTGAATATTGATTGGGGCGGTCAATGCAATGGTTTCGTTTAATTAATCATTGGTGAACCAATACTTCTACACGAATTCGCGATTTTTCGTCAAAAATCATTATTTAACATTGGCGATTCGATATTCAATATTAATATCCAGAATTAAACTTCCACCTTTTTCTTTTTCTGAACAGCCCTAATTCCTTATTCAATATTCCTATCCAGAATTAAACCTCCGTTTTTCTTTTTCTGAACACTCCTAATTGCTTATTCAATGTTCAAATTCCCCCTCTTTAGTTTATTTTGTCCTCCTACTTAACTACCTTGTGGCTTCATTTAAAATTCAAACCAGCACACCAGATTACGGCCATCAATATGTCAGAAGCGCCTTCCATAAGTCTAAACAAATACATCAGCCAAACCGGCATTTGCTCTCGGCGAGAAGCAGACAAATGGATTGAAGCTGGAAGAGTCAACATCAATGGCCAAGTCGCCGTCAAAGGCAATCGCGTATTTGAAAACGATACGGTAACTATTGATGGAAAAGCACTGAAAAGCAGACCCCAACTGGTTTATATCGCCTTAAACAAACCCCCGGGAATTACCTGTACCACCGACCTTAAAGACAAAGACAATATCATCGACTTCGTCCAACACCCCAAAAGAATCTTCCCCATCGGACGATTGGATAAACCTTCTACAGGCCTAATTCTACTCACCAATGATGGAGATATTGTCAATAAAATATTAAGAGAAGAAAACAACCACGACAAGGAGTATTTCGTCACGGTTGACAAACCTATAAGTGCTCGCTTCCTACAGCAAATGGGCAATGGCCTTCCGATCCTGGATACCATTACCAAGAAATGTAAAATTGAAAGAAAAAGCAAATATGGATTTAGCATCATTCTGACGCAGGGACTCAACCGACAGATCCGCAGAATGTGTGAATACCTCGGCTATAAGGTAGTGACGCTTAAAAGAGTTCGAATCATGAATGTTAAATTGGGAAATCTTAAAGAAGGAACCTGGAGAGATTTAAGACCAGAAGAATTGGCTGGGCTACAACAAAGTACGGATGCCTAAGGGCCTTAGCCTGTCTGACAGGGCGCTAAGCGGACGTGAAACTTCGAATTCCAGCGTTTATCAATAGATAATAAAACAATTTAAAGCTTTAACATTTGAATACGAGCCTGTTAAAACCCTTAAAAAAGCGTTAAACCATTTGCCCTCTTGCTTTTTCTCTATTAAATTGGAATGAAATTATTTTAACTTTGATTCCGCAATGAACCAGATACTCCACTTTCTGTTCTTGTTTTTAAACCACTAATATCTGCAAACATGAAAAATAAACTTTTCTATTTCTTAGCTTTCCTCCTTTTGTTTAGCGCCTGTAAAGAAGACGAAGAACCCGTAGGACAACAAGTTGCTACTTTTCAATATGATGGAGAGAACAATACCGCTCCGCTTTTAGAAACAGGTGAGCATATCATGGCTGCTCGTTTTCCCGCTTCCGCTACTGCGGCTTATGTAGGACGGACTTTAGATCGAATTGAATTTTATCTGCGGGAGCTTCCGCAAGAACTAGAGTTGAGAGTTTATGGAGAAAGTGTTACGGGAAGCCCTGGCGATCTTTTGTGGTCGCAAGACCTCAGTGGTGATCTTCGTGCCAATTCCTGGAATGGACATGTGATCACTTCTCCGATTGCACTTACTGGTGAAGATATTTGGATTTCTATTCGAGTATTTCACAATGCTCCAACCAGTAGTGTTGGCTGTGATTTTGGCCCCGCCAATAATAATGGAGATTGGATTCTCCACGATACTGCCAGTAACTGGACAAGCTTTAGAGACTTTACCAATAATGATGCAAACATCAATTGGAACATTCGAGGATTTGTAGATTAAGTCTGACTATCGAGGTCGCGACTCCAAGCAGAAAGCTCGATAAAAATAAAAATAATGCAAAGGAAGTATCCGCTTTTTTTTAAAACCTATTCCTTCCTAAGTGAAAAAATACAGTGGCGCCAAATTTACTTTTGGTGGCCACTCTTTTTTTTATCCTGTTCTTCTTCTGTTCCTGAATTGATAAATACGCCGACTTTAATCAGCAATCCCAATGAAGCGGCACCATTGGTAACTTACCTCCAGTTTACCGCCGATGAACCTGTTCGCGCAGAAATTGAAATCTATGACGGCGACAAAAAACGTTGGCTTTACCAACCACAAGGATTATTCAAACAAGAGCAAGCCATTCCACTGTTTCAATTTAATCCTTCCAAAGAGTATCAAATAAAACTACGCATAAAAGACACCCGAAATAATATTTCCAAACAAACAGGAGTGATCAAATATCGAACACCCGATTTGCCCAAGGCTTTTCCAAAGCTGCAATTGATCCATACTGCTCCCCAGAAAAGAGAACCGGGATATACTATTCTCAGTCTTGCTCGACCTAAGGGAGAGGGGAGTGGGGCTTATCTTATTGCTTTGAATCGGCAAGCAGAAGTTGCCTGGTATTTTCAGTCTCCCGAAAGTTTGGGATTGCTACAGAAAAGTAGAAGAGGAAATATTTTGGCCAACAATCAAAAAAATCTAATCGTAGAATTAGATTTGACTGGCAAAATTCTTGAACGCTATTCCAAAGAAAACTACCAAGAAGGATTGGATCTTTTTTTCCAAAAAAACAATCCGAATCTTGTGAAAGGAGAAGCTAGATTTTTGAGTCAAAAATTAGCGAGTACCCAAAATATTTTAAAAGCAGAACGTCAAGAAAATTCCAAAGCCTATACCCTAATCGAAGAATGGACAGCGGCACCCAATGCCGAAAAAATATTCGAATTAGAAATAGCAGATGGATTTGAGATACAGAGTGTTTTACATTTGCCAGACTTGTTGGTTAGCCTAGACGGCCAATAAAAAAAAGCGCCTGGCTTTCGCCAGACACTCTACGGTTTTTGGATAAAAAAATCCATAAACTGACCAATTTCTTTAAGGGCTTATGGGGCTTGTAGGTATTCCGTTAATTCATCGTAATTGTTGATGTCAATTCCATCCGCGGCTAATTTATCATAGATGTGTTGTTTCGGATTGACTCCTTTTGGTGGCGCCATTTTTCCTGCCGGAGGAATGATGACGTAGCGAAGTTTTACTGTTGGAGCGGTAAACAAAACAGTGGAGACATACCAAATAGCTATATTCCCAGGAGAGGCTCCCATACTAATATTCACATTGGAATTCCAGGCATTAGGAAGTAGATAAAGGGTGTTTGGATCTTTTATATAACCCATGATTACAGACTTATCGATGTCAGCGGCGGTCAAGTTTGCCGCGGGCTGATGATGATTGCCATAATAGCCAGTAGGAACAGACCAGTTAACATCAAACCAAGGCGAGGAGTAAACATTGGCATTGCCATCTTCTCCGTTGGTGCCGTTGGTGCCGTTGGTGCCATTGGTTCCATCCGTTCCGTTTGTACCATTGGTTCCATTCGTTCCGTTGGTACCATCGGCTCCATCCTGTCCGTCCATGCCGTTTGCTCCATCCTGACCATCTCGGCCATCGATGCCATCCCGACCATCAACTCCATTGGTTCCCGCAGGACCAACGGGACCAATAGGACCGTTTTCTCCGACGCAAGAGGATAATGCAAGGCAAAGAGCAAATAAATAAAAAGAGAGTAATTGGGTAGAATTTCTCATAGTAATGCTTTGTTTCTCCGAGCTCAGGCGAGTCGGAAGGTGATAGAATTGGTGTGTAGTGTAATATCGGTTTTGGGAAGAAATAATCTATCCCTGGAAATTATACCAGCGGCCAATTTGTAAACTATTACAAACAGACGCTTATACAATTTCTATACATTATGCCTAATCCTTTTAGGCTGAATTTAATTAATTTTCTATAGGAACAAAGGTCTTCTATTTCTTGATACCCATAAGATTCACTAAGGAGGTGTCAAGAAAAAAATTCTTACAGTAGACAGGATGGAGGGGTTATTTTACTTGGCGAATAAGGCCGGAGGTCGATCAAATTTAGTACAATTTCTTGAACTAAACGAATGTAGTTTTGGTTTTTAATTTTCCATAGGCAAAACGCAGTCGTGTTTTGGTATATTGTTTAATTGTAATATTTTTTGCAAAAAAAATCCCTGACCTTCGAAAGATCAGGGATTTTAGGCGAAATTTAAAGGATATTGTTATTTACCTAATCCTTCGCTATCCGATTTCATAAATTTAGTAACTTGCTCAAAATCATTAATATCTATACCATTCGCAGCAAAGGTATCTAAGATGTGTTGCTTAGGATTCGCACCTGCTGGTGGCGCCATTTTTCCAAAAGGAGGAATGATTACGTAGCGGAACACAATTCCTGCTGGTGGAGTATAGGGAGTTTCTGAAGAAAACCAAACTCTGATTCTGGAAAGCGAAGCAGACATGTTTACCGTCGTAGTAGCATTAAAGCTATAAGGAACCAAGTAAACAGTACTACCAGATTCTCTGCTGTAAACAAAAATAGCTGCTTTGTCTAAGACCTCTTGGGTGATTTCTGGTGCCTCTTGATTACTTCCTCCAAATGTAGAGTTGGTACTTGACCAATCAGGAGCAAACCAATCTGAGGTGATAATATTAGCATTGCCATCGGCACCATCTCTTCCATCTTGACCATCAGCGCCGTCTACACCATTCGTACCAGCTGCACCAGCAGGTCCGATGCTACCATCTTCTCCTTTACAGGACATTAAAGATAGGGTGAGCGCCAAGAAAAAGAATCCGAAGAGTTTCATTGAATTTTTCATAAAAATTTTGTTTTTACCAATACCAGTTATGAATTGGTTTAGGGTTAAGTATAAAAAAATACGTTTGTATTTTGTGGAATTAGCTGACCGTAGTGGGCTGAGAAATCCTTCTTTGTGAATATTTTTCCACAAAGAATAGGTCAGACAACTATGCGGTCTTTGCATAATTTTTTAAGAAAAGGTCAGGTATTTAAGAAATGGCAAAAGGAGAAAAGGTCAGCTTACTTTAAGAAAGTATAAACCATCAAATAGTTTGCCAAGGGAAAAAGGTCAGGTAAGAATCAGCTTCAGTTAGTGTTGATACGAGAGAAGCTTTGTTTGTTTCAATAATAATAGGCTAACGATGACCTGTTTTGATATATTGTTTAGTCTTAATGTTTTGAATAAAAAATTCCTGGAGTCTGGATTAAGTCGTTCACGAAATTGAATACCTAAACGGTTCCTCTTCAATTGGCATGGTTATTCAACAAGAAAATGGAAAGTATCCATAATTTATGCAAATAAATATTTCATTATTTTGATCGAGTTTTTACTTTTCCATATGCTTTTTTGGCTATTGCTTTGGAAAGATCCGTTCAGCGAAGCGGAACACTGGTACGTTTATTTTGCGGCTTGTCTGCTGAAAGAGACTACTTATTCGATCATGCTTCCTAATAATTACCTATGTATTTCAGAAGAGCTTCACCAGAAGATGTTCCCACGATAGTTGGTCTCTTGGCCGATGATCCCTTAGGGCAAGCGCGAGAAGATTTTACTGATCCTTTGCCCGATTGCTATTTGCAGGCCTTTTTGAGAATCCATCAAGATCCCAATCAGGAGTTGATGGTCGTCATGGATAAAATGGAAATAGTGGCGACTTTCCAAATGTCTTTTATTCCCTATTTGACTTATCGAGGAGGGGTTCGGGCACAAATCGAAGCGGTACGCGTACACAAAGATCGAAGAGGCGAGGGCCTGGGGCAAGAAGTTTTTACCTGGGCAATCCAACGTGCACAAGAGAAAAACGCCCATGTACTCCAATTGACTACCGATAAAAAAAGACCAGATGCCATTCGCTTCTATGAGAAACTGGGCTTCGTGGCCAGTCATGAAGGGATGAAACTCCATTTTAAATAAGCAACTCTGCTAATTTTACTTCAATCAATTTTATCTTTTTTTGCAACTTTAATGTTTTGCAAGCGTCCTTATTAATAGGGGCAATTTGATTCAAATTATCTCAGGAATCAAAAAGAACTGGAATGCTGTTGCAGTCTGTCGATCCATTTAAGCAATTGATATAAGAAATTACACAGATTCCATGTTTTGTCCTTAATTAACCAAATATATTTGATTTACCTTATCAGCTCTAAGCTGATTATGTTTATTTTAGGATTGATTTTTTTCTTGCAGTAAACCTAACACCCCTTAACTAACAATAAAATGAAACTAAGACTAAGACCCATTTTTAAGTCCTCTTTGAATTTTTCTTACCCTGCTTTATTGCTCACCTTTTGCTTTCTATTCGTGATTAATCCAGGTTTTGCTCAGCAAAATGCAAATCCTCAAGATTATTTCTCCAAATATCAGGAAGACCTAAGTTGGGTAAATACCGCAGAAAAATCCGCCGTACCCGCAAGTCAGTTTTTTGCCAAAACCCATCAGGTATTTGGTTTAGAGAATGGACGATCCATGAAAGAAGCTTCCCATAATGTGGATAAGCTAGGTTGGGTTCATCACAAGTTTCACCAATATTACCAAGACGTTAGGGTAGAAGGAGGAACGTTTATCTTACACGAAAAAAATGGCAAAGTCATTAAAGCCAATGGGAAAATTTATCCCAATATTGAAACCAACACGCAGGCGAATATCACCGCTGAGAAAGCCATTGCACTGGGATTAGAATATCATCCTGCTGAAAAATACCTTTGGGAAAACCCAGAGGCAGAACGCGTTCTGAAAAATTCCCGACACGACCAAACTGCCAGTTATTATCCGCAAGCCAATCTGGTTATCGTAGATCGCGCTTTTCCGGAATTTAGCAATAATATGGCCTTGGCTTATAAAATGGAAATTCAATGCGAGCAACCATTGGCTCGCTACTTCGTCTACATCGACGCGGAAGATGGGAGTTTAATACATTCCTATAATAATATTCATCCAACGATGATCGAAGGTACTGCCGAAACGAGATACCACGGTACACAGACGATCAGTACCGTACAAGACGAAGACGGTTTATTCATGCTTCGAGATACCAGTAGAGGTCTATTGATCGAAACACTAAATGCTCAGGATGATTATAATATCGTCCCATTTTTTGACGATGATAATTACTGGGATAATGTCAATGCAGAACAAGATGAAGCAGCGACAGATGCACATTATGGCGCAGCCTCAACTTTCGATTTCTATAAAACTCATTTCAATAGAAATAGCTTTGATGATAATGGAGCGACCTTGACTAGTTTGGTACATGTCGGACAAGATTGGAACAATGCCTCTTGGAACGGAAATGTCATGAGCTATGGAGATGGAGATGGCTTGTTCTTTAATCCACTTACCGCCTTGGATGTATGTGGTCATGAATTGACACATGCGGTTACAGAGTATACTGCAGGTTTGATCTATGCTCGAGAGTCAGGAGGTTTGAATGAGTCTTTTAGTGATATTTTTGGAAAAGCCATTGAGTTTGAATTTGCAGAAGCGACTTTTGATTGGAACATTGGTTCTAAGGTAATGGCGGAAACGGGCAACTTTATTCGTAGCATGTCTGATCCTAATTTGCGAGACGATCCCAAGTTTTACAAAGGAATAGATTGGCATACCGATCCATCAGATAATTATGGAGTACATACCAATAGTGGTGTTCAAAATTATTGGTTTTACCTCTTGGTAGAAGGAGGTCAGGGAGTAGCAGAAAATGGTTATGTTTTTGACTTTCAAGGATTGGGTTGGACTAAAGCGATTGAAATTGCTTATCGTAATTTGTCCGTGTATCTAGTGGAGAGTTCTAACTATGAAGATGCACGTGCTGGTTCATTACAAGCAGCAGAAGATTTATATGGGTATTGCTCAGAGGAATACCTTACCGTCGCAAAGGCTTGGGCTACCGCAGGAGTCGGTTATGAAGTAATGGATGGTGACTATCTAATGAAAGCGAAAAATGACCTGGGAGAATCTTGCGATATTGAAGAGGTCATTGTCACGGTAAGAATCTCTAATTTGGGATGTACCGAAATCTTGACCGCAGGGACGGTTATTCCTGTTACTTATCAATTGAAT
>CALLVY010000338.1 GCA_938015925.1 uncultured Saprospiraceae bacterium | reverse complement strand
CAAAATGGCCTTAAAGTGCGGTATCGTAGGACTCCCAAATGTTGGAAAATCCACTCTTTTTAATGCGCTGACCTCAGCCAAAGCGCTCGCAGCAAATTATCCTTTTGCTACCAAAGATCCTAATGTGGGGATCATTACTGTACCTGATCCTCGTCTGGATAAACTAGAAGAGTTGGTTAATCCACAAAAAGTACTGCCAACCACTATTGAAATCGTGGATATTGCAGGCTTGATTAAAGGAGCTAGCCAGGGAGAAGGTCTTGGTAACCAATTCCTCGCCAATATACGCGAAGTTGATGCCATTGTGCATGTAGTTCGTTGTTTTGAAGATGATAATGTGGTTCATGTCGACGGATCGGTTGATCCCGTGAGAGATAAAGAGATCATTGACACGGAGCTTTTATTGAAAGACTTGGAAACGGTAGAAAAGAGAACGGATAAACTCCGTAAGATGGCCAAGACTAATGATAAAGAAGCGGTCAAAAATTTGGCGACCGTCGAAATGATGATCAAACAGATGGAAAACGGAGTTCCTGTACGAGATATAGAAATTGAAGAGGACCAACAGGCTTTGGTAAATGAAATGTATTTGTTGACTTCTAAGCCGGTTTTATACGTTTGTAATGTAGATGAAGATTCGGTCAAAGACGGAAATGAAAACACCAAACGCTTTAAGGAATTGGTTGCTGGAGAGGACGCTGGCGTAATCTATATCTGTGCAGGAATTGAAGCTGATATAGCAGAATTGGATACCAAAGAAGAGCGGATGGAATTTTTGGAGGAAATGGGTTTATCTGAACCTGGTGTCAATGTAGTGATTCGCGCTTGTTACAAATTACTCAATTTAATTACTTACTTCACCGCAGGAGAAAAAGAAGTACGCGCCTGGACGATTGTCGAAGGAACCAAGGCACCTGGTGCTGCGGGGGTCATCCACACTGATTTTGAACATGGTTTTATCCGTGCAGAAGTTATCGGTTATGATAATTATATCCAATACGGATCTGAATCCGCGGTCAAAGAAGCTGGAAAAATGGGTGTTGAAGGAAAAGAATATGTCGTAGCTGATGGAGATGTGATGCACTTCCGTTTCAACGTTTAATCAAAATAGAACCAGGCTGTTGGTATGCTCTTTTCGAACAGCCTGGTTTTCTTCGTTCTCACCTTAGAATGTTTTTTCATGCCAAGCCCTACTCCTCCTATCGACTACCGTTATTTTATCCTTTACAAACCTTACGATGTATTGAGTCAGTTCACCAAAGAAATTCCGGAGCATAAGACTTTGGGAGATTGCTTTGACTTTCCATCAGATGTTTATCCGGTTGGGCGTTTGGACCGAGATAGTGAAGGATTATTGATCTTGACCAATGACAAAAATTTAAACCACCGTTTGTTGGATCCTAAATTTAAGCATCCAAGGAGGTATTGGGCACAAGTAGAAGGGATTCCGGAGGAGCATAAATTGGATAAACTGCGTCAGGGAGTAAGTATCAAGATCAACAAGAAAGACTATAAGACTTTACCTGCCAAGATCAGTCTATTGACGGAAACGCCACCCATTCCGGAGCGGACCCCTCCTATCCGAGAAAGAAAAAACATTCCTACTTCCTGGGTAGAACTCATCCTGACCGAAGGCAAGAATCGGCAAGTTCGCAAAATGTGTGCTTCCATTGGCTTTCCAGTATTGCGCTTGATACGTCACCGCATTTGTCGCCTGACCATGCGGGATATGAGTCCTGGAAAAGTCTCTGAAGTCCGAGGGCCTAGCCTTTACAAAGCATTGGATCTCTAAATTCCCTAAAAATTCTTCTGATTTAAAATCACAATTTTTTTTGTATAAAATTACTAGACAGAATTTTACGACTGAGTAAAATAATATTCTAACAATATTTATTCTTAAAAACACGAGTATATCCTTTCCGAAAAAAATGAGATGCCCTTTAAAAGAAATCCACTCCTAGCCCATTCCTGTAAAAAGGTATTTTATCCAACATAATTCGCATATTCTCTTTTCCTCTTCCATTTTTGTTAAAAAAAGCAAAGGCCTTTCCTTAAATTGCAGTACAAATATCAATTTTCTATGAAGGCCTACTCCACTCTACTTGTCTGTTTTTGCCTGATGTGTTTCACATCCAGAACGATTGTCGCCCAAATTGACAGCAGTGGTCAATCCTTAGAATCAATCAATACGGATCTTATTGAAGATTACATCTCCGGAGGAGAAACAGAATCTGGTTTTGACTTTAATACTCTGTTTGAGGAACTCAGTTACTACCGGGAAAAACCACTTGATTTAAACAAAGCCAAACGGGAAGATTTAGAGGAACTTCAACTTCTTAGTAATTTGCAGGTCAATGACTTTATTAATTACCGCAAAACTTGCGGACAATTGATCGCATTGCAAGAGCTCCAGGCTATTCCTAGTTTTACTTTACAAACCATTCATCAATTATTGCCCTTTGTTCGAGTCGGTGGGGATTTGGATGATTTTAAAGTACCTCTCCTCGAAATGCTTCGCAAGGGAGAAAATAGTTTGTTCTTGCGATGGACCCGAGGTATCGAAGATAGAGAAGGGTATCTGCGAGATCCTGCGGAGGGAGGGAATTATTACCTAGGTGATCCGAATAAGTTTTATACCAGATTTCGCCATCGCTATTCTACTCGCTTGAGCTATGGATTTACAGCGGAGAAAGATGCCGGAGAAGAGTTTTTCTCTGGCAGTAATAAAAATGGTTTTGATTATTATTCTGCTCATTTCTTTTTAAAGGATTATAACAAGGTTTTCAAATCAATCGCTATTGGCGACTTCAATGCTAGCTTTGGTCAGGGGCTTATTTTGTATTCGGGCTTTGGAAGTCGAAAAGGAGCCAATGTGATGAATATCAAACGAAGTTCCCGAACTTTGGTGCCCTATCGTTCTGCTGATGAAAATCGTTTTCTCCGAGGAATTGGTCTTACTGTAGAAATGACAAAAAACCTAGACCTTACGCTTTTTGGTTCCAATCGTAGAAGAGATGCCAATGTCATTTTGCCAGATTCCTTGAGCAATGGCGATGAAGAAATTGCTATTATTTCTCTACTCAATTCTGGATTCCACAGAACCAATGCGGAGGTCGAAAATGAAAACGAAATTTTACAAAGAACCCTAGGAGGAAGTCTAAAATACCAAAGGGATCAATGGCATATTGCGACCAATTTTCTCTATGAAGATATCAATAACCTCTCGGGCAAAAGTAATCCTCAGCCTTACAATCAATTCTTTGTTTTTGGCAACTTGATCAATGCGAGTGTTGACTATTCTTATTTATATAAAAACTATAATTTCTTCGGAGAAACAGCCTATAGCAGCAATGGAGGTTGGGCAACTACCAATGGCCTTTTACTTGGCCTGGATCGCAATCTCGACATCAGTCTTTTGTATAGAAATTTTGGAAGAACTTATCAAGCGCTAAATCCAAATCCAATTTCAGAATCAGCTGGTGCTAGAAACGAAACTGGCATTTATTTGGGACTAGAATATCGTCTGGCCCCTGGCTGGAAGCTCTCTGGATATTATGATCTGTATGAACACCCCTGGCTGCGCTTCCAGGTAGATGCGCCAAGTCGCGGAGTAGATTATCGGCTGCGTTTAACCTATTTTAAAAAGAGAACTTTTGAGTCCTTTATCGAGTTAAGAAATGAAACCAAAGGAATCAATGCCGCCAATAATGAAACCCAAACCAATTTTCTGGTGGATCAACAAAAACTTCAAATCCGTTTGCATTTTGGCCAAACAGTGAGTAAAGAATTGAGCTTAAGAAGCCGCTTGGATTTTGGATTTACTGAGGAAGGAAATAATGAGCAGGAGGCAAAAAATAATCGACTGAAAGGCTTTTTAGCTTATCAGGATATTATGTGGAAGTCTACTACTGTTCCATTAGGAATTACCGGAAGGTTTGCCATTTTTGATACGGATGGTTATGATGTTCGGTTTTATCATTATGAAAATGACCTTTTGTATAGCTTTTCTATTCCTGCTTATTATAATCGAGGCAGTCGTTTTTATATAAATGTTCGCTATACTGGGATTCGTAATCTCAGCTTAGAAGCTCGATATGCCAGAACACATTGGAGTAATAGAGAGAACTTTGGAACTGGACTAGAAGAGATCCAGGGTCAAAATCGAAGTGAGGTTAAATGTCAAATGCAGATAAAATTTTAGCATAAAAAAAGTCCTTGATTAAAAACCAAGGACTTTTTTTAGGAGTGATAATAGTGTTTTTATTTTTTTATTTCTTCCGCTGCTTTTTTCAGGCCTTCTACTCTTATTACTTCATCCATCGTTTCCGCCAGTTGTTCTGCTCCTACCCTTTTCAATATGATTTTTTTATCCTTGTTGAGGATATAAAGTTGTGGAGTAGTTTCCACATCATAAAGTGTTTTGTACTTTGACTTGTGATAAGGGTCTACGACATTAATCCATTCAAGCATGCCTCTGTTTTCGCCCATGTATTCCGTACACTCTGGAATTCCATTGGCAAATTTTGAGCAAATAGAATAAATTTCAATTCCTTTAGACTTATAAGCCTCATAGAATTCAACCATCTTAGGCATTGCCTTTTTACAGTGTCCACAATCTGGCGCCCAGATAAAAAGAATGGTGTATTCTGCATCTACTCCATGCAAGGATTTTGGTCCACTTGTTTTAAAACGTTGGTTAACATTCTCGTGGTCTTTCAATTTCAAAGAAGCATCTAGATCAAAAAGTTGGCAGGTGATATCCGGAGCAATTTTACCGATCAGTAAAGGCTTTAACTTACCCGCTTTTTCAACAATTTTTTTCAGGTTTTCTTCCGATGACCAAGGGGCCTTTCCCGTTGCGTAATATTTATCCACGAGGTGAACAAAGACCGCATCCTCTCCAATGATTTTTGATTTCGCATAAGAATTCAAGAAGTGGATGAGATAGAATTTAAAAGCTTCTTCACTTTTTTCTGCTTTCGCTAATAAGTAATCCAAACTCTTGTTGATAGAATCTGGTTCAGGTGAAGTTAGTTTTTTCAAAAAATAATCGACCTTGCCTAAAGGAATTGGACTTCTTAAGAATCGAGGATCTCCCAAATCCATGTTATCGAAAAAATGACGACGCGTGTATTGCCATCTGTCAAACTCTGCATTCTCGCCTTCAAAAGTCGGCTCGTCTAATGTCAGGTTGGCTTTGATAACAGCAGCAGTAAAAGTTTTAGGATTCTTTTTGATGACATCCAATTGATGGGCTCTCACTTTATCGTTGAGTACATTTAGTTCTTTTTGCAATTGCTCTATTTTGGCTTCATCTTTTGCTTCTTTTGCGGCAGCCAATTGCTCATTGAGTGCTTCCGCTTGAGGACGCATTTTTTTACCAAGAAATTCTGTATAGTCTTTAAAAAGCTTATTGTCGACAGATCCAGTGATGACTAAATCCTCATTGAGGCTTCCCACTTTGCTTTTTACCGTAAAATGCTGATCGCCTTCATTAAGCAGGATCTGAATAATTTCATTATTAGGCGGTAAGATCAATAAATACATGCCACCTTCCAATGTTTCTTCCCCTTTAAAAACAAACTGGCCATTTTCTACACTTGTGGTATCTCGGATGTATTGTTTGTCTCCATAATGATACCCGAGGTAAATTTCCTTTTCCGTAAAACCATCGATATGACCTTGAATTTCATAACCTTTTTGGCCCATTAAATTCAGAGCCAGCAAAAAACTAAATAAAGTAAAAAGAGTTCGCATAAATCAATATTGTTTTAAATAGAGGCATTCCTTATAAGATCCTCTAGTATTTAATAGAGTTTATTCTAAATAATTTAGTATGGCTAAAAAATCGCCTTTTACTCCTCTGTCATCCCTTCCGCTAGCGGTTCCCTCACTTGAATGTCCACTGGACATTCACCAAAGGATCGTTCGCTCATGTGCTACCCTTCC